>QMXQ01000015.1 GCA_003662205.1 Candidatus Bathyarchaeota archaeon | reverse complement strand
GTGAAGATAGCGGGGGAGGTCAAGATGATCGAGGTAGATCACAAAGCACGAAAACTGATACGAGTCAGGGCGGAGATGAAGGGCGACGAGATCCTCGGCATCCAGATACGGGGGGACTTCTTCGCCATACCCAAGGAGTCCATTGCCACCCTCGAGCTGATGCTGATAGGAGGCAGGCTTGAGAAGGAGGCCGTGTCAGAGGCCGTCAGACTCTTCTACGAGGAGACAAGGGCGCAGACGCCAGGTATGGGCCCTCAGGACCTCACCGCAGCCGTGATGGGGATCAAGGAGCTCCTCTAGATCCATAACCCCGCTGGCGGGAGTAATAACTTTCAAAACTCGTGAAGACGCATCTATAGCAGGATGAGCCAGGAGTGGACGCCGCCCAGCTGGATGTATCGCGGCCGCAGGCCGCCGACTGACGCCGCCTACTTCGAGAACCTCACACGGTGCGTCTTCCAGGCCGGCTTCAGCTGGCGCACCATCGCCAACAAGTGGCTCAACTTCAAGGCTGCCTTCCACGGCTTCGACATTGGCGCCGTCGCGTCCTACGGTGCCGAGGACATCAGGCGCCTGATGGGGGACGCCGGGATCATCCGTAACCGGCAGAAGATTCTGGCGACCCTCCACAACGCCCGGGAGTTCGAGCGGATCGCCGCGGAGCACGGTAGCTTCCAGCGATGGCTCGACGGCCTGGACAAAGCGGACAACTATGCGATCGTCGTTCGGCGCATCGTCAGTCGCTTCAAGCACGTGGGAGAGGCCACGGCTCGCATCTTCCTCTACACCGTCGGCGAGGATATTCGCTTCCCCGATAGGCGCCATAGATGAAGTTCCTCTGCGTGGCCATAAAGGCAAAAGTTGACGTCTGGGGAAATCCCCCGAGCGGTGGGGCTGTCCCTCTACCGGAAAATTGGGTAAGAGGTTTATGCCTCTCTTTCTACGTGGGTCTCTCGCCCATCGGCACGGGGGCGATCTTAAGCTAGAGTCGATACCGCTCGCCTAGAGGCGGAGCAGCTCCCGCTTTGAGGCTAGGTAGTCCTCCACCATGGTTTTGCCTAGGTCGCCGGGGTTGGTGAAGAAGACTCGGCCGAGGTTCTGCCTGGCGATGGCCTTCGCCATCTCCCGGAGCTCGGGGTCCTCGTCGAGCATCACTATGTTGAGGACGATCCCCTCCATCCTGTAGCGGCGGGCCTCCGCGAGGACGCCGGCCATCGCCCGCTCGAAGCCGATGAACTCGCCGTCCTCGAAGTTTGGCGCCGAGTCCGTGATGAGGTGGGCCTGCTTGTTCCCCGCCTCGTGGGCGACGGCGAGCCTGAACGCCCTCAGCGCGGCCCGGATGTCCGTGTATTTCATCGGCACCGCGATGTCGGGGAGCTCCCACGGCTCCACCTCCCGGACCTCCTCCGAGAAGGCGAACACCCTGAGCCGGTCCTCCGGGAACCTGATCCGCATGAGCTCCGAGAGGGCGAGGGCCGTCTCGACTGCGGCCTCTATCTTCCCGTCCCTGTTCATGGAGCCGCTCTGGTCGACGAGGATGCCGAAGTGGACCTCGGCGTGGTGCACCGCCTCGTGGACGCGGAGATCATCCACGCGCAGGTCGGAGATGCTGCCCCCCCTCTCCAGGGCGGCGAGGAGACTCCCCTCGATGCTGATCCTCTCGTAGGGGTCGCCGGGCTCGTAGGGGCGGCACGCGGAGGAGAACCAGGGGCCGTGGCCCACCTCCTCGACCCTGTGGGGGCCGACGCCCCTCCTTGAGAGGCCCTCCAGGATGCGGCTGAGGAATCCTTGGCCGAGGATGCGGGCGCCCTTCGAGGTTAGCCTGATGGTCGGCGTCTTGGCGTCGATGAGCCCCCTCCTCTCGAACTCGCTGAGGGTGTCGTCGAGATCGGCGCGGGTCAGCTTCTGGGACTCCTTTCCCAACTCCTCGATCTCGGCCTCGAGGCGCCGCCGCTCCTCGTTGAACTCCAGGTCCTCCAGGATCTGCTCGATGCTCCTCTCGGACTCCAGGAGCTGCTCCACCGCCTCCATCAGCAGCTCCGCCTCGATGGCCTCCAGCTCCTCCGAGGCCTCGTCCCTCCTCCGCTGGGCCTCCTCGAACCGCCTCTCCGCCGACTCCCTCGCCTTCTCCAAGATCTTGGAGTCGTAGTCGAGGCCGTGGCCCATCTGCATCTTCGCGATCTCCCGCAGCATCTCCAGGAGGTCGGTGTCGAGGTCGCTGCAGGGGCTCCGCCTGAGGAAGGGCTCCATCACTCATCCATCCGCTTGGGGACGAAGATCCGCTGCTGGTCGACGAAGGCGTCCACGGCGCCGACGGCCAGCAGGGTGTTCGCGAGCAGCTCTACCGCCGAGAGCCGGTACTCCTCCAACACCGTCGGGTCGACCCTGTCCGGGTCGGTTCTCAGCAGGTCGCCCAGCCCCTCGACGCCGCGGGGCCCCTCCCGGGGCGCGGCCTCATCCATCCAGCGGACGGCCTCGGAGACGAGGGGGTGGAGCGGAAGGCTGTCGAGGACGCCGCCGTCCATCGAGAGCAGGTGATCGACCTCGGCGGCGAGGGCCTCCCTGTCTAGGTCGTCGCCTAGGCCGAGGAGAACTCGAGTCCCGACGTCGCGGACCGCGTACCACATCACATCCTCCACGACGAGGTTGTGCTTCGACATGAACTCGCTCGGCCGCTCGTCGAAGCCGATGAGGTCAGCCCGCAGCCGGATCCGGCCCCGGAGGGCGAGCTTCAGCCCGCTCGCCGCGTCGGCCAAGTTTGAGACGCGGCCGTTCCGCATCTCCGTCGACGAGTAGGTATGGTCTAGCGCCTTTATGCTGCCTCGGATGCTCGCGCCCCTATCGATGTTGGGGCAGTTCCGAGTGTACCGGGAGGTCTTGTTGATGATATCGACGATCCACCACGGCGCCGCGACCCTCCGCCTGAGCGCCGCCGGCTTTATGCTCAGGGGGGCGGCGGCCGCCGACTGCTCCCTCTCCTGGAAAAAGTCGTCGTAGACCCTGAACCGCTCCTTGAACATGATCTCCCTCTCCACCGGCTCGTCGGGCAGCCCCATGGGGATCAGCTCCAGCCTGTCGAGGAGAGGTTCGGGGATGCGGTTGACGTGGGCGAACCCCGTCGGGTTGCCCGTGGCGATGAAGAAGAGGTCGATGGGCCGCTCCCAGCTGTACTCCTCCAAGATGATCTTCCCCTCCTGGAGCATCGGATGGAAGAGGACCTGCACCTTCGTCGGGATGGCGGGGAGCTCGTCGACGCAGACGACGCCCCGGTTCCCCCTGAGGACGCCGGTGCCGATGAACACCCTGGGGTCAGTGGGGCTCTCCCCCTGGACGATGGCCTGGATGTCCTTAACCCCGAGGATCTTCGCCTCGTTGGTGTACTCGTTCCCCTGGATCCTGCTGTACCGCTCCTTGCCGGAGATGAACTCGACGCCGAACTCCTCGGCCGGGTCCTCGGACTCCCTGCAGCGGGGGCAGAGCCACTCCCTGGGCCACTTCGGATCGCAGTTATAGGGGCAGCCCTTCACCTTGGGCACGGGCGGCAGCAGCTTCGCGAGGGACTCCGCCAGCCGGGTCTTCCCCGTCCCCTCCCTAGAAACCAGGTAGGGGTGGCCGCAGCTGAGGACGGCCCGAATGACGTCCCGCTTCGTCTCCTCCCTGCCGTCGATGTCGGGCAGTGGGTCCTCCCCCGCCTGCAGCTTCTTCAGCATCATGTACCTGAGCTCGTACCGCACCGGCAGCGGCTGATGCTCCTCAAGGTCGAACTCCAATCCCGCTCCTCCGTGCTCCAGACGCGTCGATCCGGCTCGCAAGGGCTCACTCGCGGATCTCGGTCCCTTTAGTCTGCAGAACTCTCATTTAAAAGGTATCCGACCGCATCCAAAGGACGAAGCCGGCTCGCCCGCCACCGGGCGCCGCGTTTTCAGAAACGGGGTTTGATCAGCAAGCCCTCTATGGCCTCGTCGCTGTAGCTGAGCAGGCGCCCTAGCCTCCAGGCTATCTCCGTCTCCACCTCCTCGGTGAGGGCCCCCGCTTCGAGGTGCCTCTGCTTGTACGCTCTCAGCTCCTTGTACTCGTCGATGGTGGACTGCTCGGCCGCGATGTGGATCACGATCTTGCCCCGGGTGTACAGGGGGTTGAAGAGCCGCGTCGTCAGGAAGTCGTCGTCCACGTACAGCACGAGGCCGTACTCCCTCGCGATGAGGCGGACGTCGTCCATGATCTCCTCAAGCTGCTCCTCGGTTAAGGGCGGGCTTAGGGCCAGTTTCTTGCATCCCGAGGCGACCACCTCGGCGAAGGCGTAGATCAGCCCCAGATGGTATGACCGCGCGTCCAGGGTGCTTGAGTCGAAAGAGGGTTTCTCATTCATCCCTCTAACGTCCTTCGTCGAGTTAAGGTCTCGAAGGAGTTTTAATCGTTGCCCTCCAGTCTCCTGGCGGCTTGACTGAGGAGGCGTCGGATGGGGAGCTGCTGGGGGCAGAACTCCTCGCATCTCCCGCATCTCACGCACCTGCTGGCCCTGTGCTCCGCCGCTATCAGCTCCCTGTACTTCGCCTTGGTAGCCTCATCTCGGTCCCTCGCGTAGTACTCATTGAGGATCTCGAAGATCTCTGGGATGGCGACCCCCTCGGGGCACGGCGTGCAGTACCGACAGTTGGTGCAGCCGATGAACCCGTACTCCCGGTACTTCTGCCGCACTCGGTCTATGAGCCTCAGATCGGCCTCGGTCAAGGTGCCCGGACCCGACCGGCCGGCGCTCTCGACGTTCTCGACCACATGCTCCATGGTGCTCATGCCGCTGAGGGCGACGGAGACCTCGGGGTGGTTCCAAACCCACTGGAGGGCCCACTCCGCCGGCGACCGCTTGACCTCGGTCTCCTCCCAGAGGGCCTGGACCCCGGGCGGCGGCGTGATCGCCAGTCTCCCGCCCGCTATCGGCTCCATCACCACGACCGCGAGCCCCCTCGAAGCGGCGTACCTCAGCCCCCTCGTGCCGGCTTGATACTCCGTGTCCATGTAGTTGTACTGGATCTGGCATAGGGTCCACCCGTCGTAGCTGTCGACGATCTCCTTGAACAGCGCGTACTCGTCGTGGAAGCTGAAGCCCAGGTGGCGGATTCTGCCGTTCGCCATCGCGTTCTCCGCCCACTCGAAGACGTCGAGTTCCAGCAGCTTGGGCCACCGCGACCTCCTGAGGCCGTGGAGGAGGTAGAAGTCGATGCAGTCGGTCTGGAGCTTACCGAGCTGCTCATCGAGGAACCGGTCCATGTCGGCCTGGGAGTTGATCAGCCAGGTGGGCATCTTCGTCGCCAGCTTCACCCGCTCCCGATAGCCGTCCTCCAGGGCCTTGCCGACCACGACCTCGCTGTTCCCCCGGTGGTAGGGGTAGGCGGTGTCGACGTAGTTGACGCCGTGGTCGATGGCGTACCTGATCATCCGGATCGCCTCCTCCTCGTCGATCCTGCCGGGGTCGCCGTCGATGACGGGCAGCCTCATGGCGCCGAAGCCGAGGGCCGAGACCCTCCAGTCTAGCCTGCCAAATCGCCGATACTTCACGTAGATTCCTCACGAGCCACGAGGTATACCGAGACGGAACCTTAAAGAGATTATTGAGGCGCCCTGTCTGGGCGCCGAGAGTGGGATGATACCAAAGACCGGGAGACACCTTGAAGCGGCGAAGGGCTTTTATTCTCTCCCTTTTTGATCCGAACCAGGTCTGAGGACGCGCTATGAGGATCGTTGGAGGACCGAGCTCCGCCGAACTCGCGGAGAGGATCGCTGAAGCCCTGGAGGCGCCCCTGGCCAAGACGAGGACCAAGCGGTTCC
The DNA here is from genome assembly GCA_003662205.1 of Candidatus Bathyarchaeota archaeon. Lineage (GTDB taxonomy): Archaea > Thermoproteota > Bathyarchaeia > TCS64 > TCS64 > B46-G15. The sequence continues at coordinate 10,314 of QMXQ01000015.1, read as the reverse complement.
CCGACGGCGAGTTCTACTTCAAATTCGATGAGGAGGTCTCCGGCGAGGGCCTGCTCATCGTGCAGAGCCTGGACCCGCCGCAGGACGCCCATCTAGTGGAGCTCCTCCTGATGGTGCACACCGCCGAGGATCTGGGAGCCCGCTCGATCAAGGCGTTTATACCCTACCTCGCCTACAGCCGCCAGGACGAGCGGTACCTCCCGGGGGAGTGCGTGAGCTCGTCGATGATCGCCGAGGCGCTGGAGAACCTTGGGGTCGACGCCCTGTACACCGTCGACATCCACAACATGAACGTGCTGAAGAAGTACCGGATCCCGACGCGTAATTTAACGGCGGCGGCCGAGCTCGCCAGGTACTTCGCTTCGAAGGAGCTCAAGGAGCCGGTCATTGTCGCCCCCGACGATGAGGAGATGGCCCTTGTCAGGGCGAAGCACGCGGCGAGAGCGATCGGCGCCGGGTACGACTATCTGAGGAAGGAGAGGGACAGGCACACGGGTGAGATAAGGACCTTCGCCAAGGAGATGGATGTGGCGGGGAGAGATGCCGTCATAATCGACGACATCATAAGCACCGGGAGGACCGCCGCCAACGCCGCCCGCATTCTCAAGGAACAGGGCGCCCGGAGGGTGTTCGCCGGGGTGTCCCACCTTCTCCTCAGGGGAGACGCGCTGAAGCTCCTGCGGAGGGCGGGGGTCGAGGAGGTTGTTGGAACCGACAGCGTGAAAAACAGGTTCGCGAAGGTATCCATCGCCCCCGTCATCGCTAAGGCCTTGACAGAAGAGATGCCCTGACCTATCTGGCAGAGCGTCTCGATGCGCATAAAGCGTCTTCGAACTTCACGCCTCTCTAGAGCTCTCGGCGCGCGAGGTGAGGGGACATAACTTTTAAGGGATATGCTCTCTGAACTCTGTGAGGCAGCTTGGACTTTTCTCCTCGTCCCAGGGTGGTTGATGTGGCTTCAGAGGCGCCGAAGATCAGGGGGGTCGTGAGGGAGGTGGGCCTTGAGCGGGACGACGACCGTTTCCGCTCCTTCAACCTGAGGATCGGCGTCGTGGTGAAAGCCGGGAAGAGCCTGAGCTACGAGGAGGGGGAGCGGATGATGCGGCGGTTCAGGAAGGAGCTCCTCGGGAAGAGGGTGGAGATCGCCGCCATCATGATCCCCTGCCCCATCTGCGGCAAGGGCTTCAACACCGAACAGGGCATGAAGCAGCACATGAGGCTGACCCACGAGAAGAAAAAGAAGGCGAAGAAGAAGCGAAAGACCCCATCGAAGAAGGCAAGGAAGACCTCAAAGAAGAGGGCTGGCGGGACCTCGGGGTTTTAAACTTAAGTTCCAGCGCCGCTTCCGATCATGTTGACAACTGGAGATGGCGTGGATGAAGCTGAGAGACCTTTTGGATGAGAGCCCCGTCCGGAGGTTCCATTACATCATCCTGGCGGCCTGCTTCCTGGGCTGGATGTTCGACGCCATGAACTCTGGCCTCATCTCTTTCGTCCTCCGTCCCCTCACGCGGGAGCTCGCCCTTCCTCCGGACCGGGCAGGTCTCCTCCTCAGCGCCTGGCTCGTGGGGATGTTCGTCGGCGGCTTCGTCATCGGGATGGCCGCGGACCACCTCGGCAGGAAGCCCGTCATCACCTCCGCCATCCTTCTCTACTCGGTCCCCGCGGGCCTCACGGGCCTCGCCGGTAGCTGGCAGGTCATCGCCCTCCTCCGCTTCTTCGCCGGCATCGGCGCGTCGGGCTTCATGGCCGTGACCAGTACCCTCGTCTCCGAGTATTTCCCGAAGCGGATCCGGGGGCGCACAGTCGCGTTCCTGGAGAGCGCCTGGGCCTTCGGCTGGCTCCTCGCCGCATACCTCGGGCTCATCCTCGCCCCCTCCTCAGGGTGGAGGCCGGTGATGCTCACGGGGCTGATCCCCGTCGCCGCCGCCCTCCTCTTCTACCTCCTGGTCCCCGAGTCCGTAAGATTCCTGGAGAAAAAAGGAAGAACCGAGGAGGCCCTCTCCACCCTGAGGCGCGCTGCCTTCCTGACCCCCGAGAAGGCAGGGGAAGTGGAGTTCGAGGCCGAGAAGAAAGGGGGCAGGTTCACATTGGCAGGTCTCTGGTCCCCCAAGTACTGGCGGAGGACCCTGATGATCTGGGTGCACTGGTTCTGCATCGTCCTCACCTACTGGGGCATCTTCCTCTGGGCACCCTACATCCTTGAGGTCGAGCGGGGGCTCTCCCTCGTGAGAACCCTCCAGTACTCGCTGCTGATAACGGCCATGCAGATACCCGGCTACTGGAGCGGCGCGCTCCTCATCGAGCGCGTCGGCCGGAAGCGGCTCCTAGCGTTGTACATGGCCCTGGCGGGCGTCGGCAGCCTCATGTTCGCCCACGCGACGACGGAGCTGGAGGTGCTGGTCTGGGGCTCCGTCATCTCCTTCTTCAACCTCGGGGCCTGGGGCATCACCTACGCCTACACCCCGGAGCTCTACCCGACGGAGATGAGGGCCTCGGGCGCCGGATGGGCGAACAGCATAGGCCGGGTCGGCGGCATCCTCGGCCCCATCATCGCCGGCCTCCTCCTCTCAACCATCGGCAGCCGTTCCCCCATATTCATCATCTTCGCCCTGGTCCACCTCGTCTCCACCGCCGTCGTCCTCGCCCTCGGCGTGGAGACCATGGGGAGAAGTCTGGAGTGAGGGTGGAGCCCCGGGCGGGATTCGAACCCGCGATCAACAGCTTACAAGGCTGCCGCTCTGGCCTCTGAGCTACCGGGGCGCAATCAGAAGGAGGATGGAACACCTCATATATTTTTGCTCCGACGCGGTCAACACGGGACAAACCTGAAGACATCTCTGCCCGAGAAATAGAGACGGGCGTTGCTCGCAGAGGCGCAGCGCCGCCACGTCGGAAACACTGAGAAATACGCCGAGATCATCTACACCTTGAACAAAGATCGATGTCTCTCTTCTGAATGAAATGCGTCGATATGCGCTACTTCGCGCGAAGCCGAGACGATCAAAGCCTATAAGGGGTGCTCGCCGACCCTAGGATGGAGGTGGAAGCTGTGCCGTATATCAAGATGGAGGATAGGGGGAAATACGAGGGGGTGCTGAAGGAGCTCATCGGCATACTCAAGGGTCTCCCGGTGGAGAGGATCGATGGGGAGCTGAACTACGTCATCACGCGGATACTGAAGGAGGCGTATCCGCTGCGATACTTCAACCTGAACCGGGCGATAGGTGTCCTCGAATGCGCCAAGCTGGAGTTCTACCGCAGGGTCGTAGCGCCATACGAGGACATCAAGATCAAGGAATCCGGCGACGTCTGATCCTCTGCACGAGTTAAAATTACCCCTTTTCCAGGTTTTCCACGGACCGACTCCCGTTACGTAGGTCGCCCTATGCGCGTCGTTATATATAATTCTCGCTTCCTCCTTTACATTGATTGGATTGAAAACGATGCCGGCGAACAGCACCGTGGTCGTCTGCACGGGGGCCCCGGGCAACGGGAGGGACGAGATACTCCTGAGGATGAAGGAGCGGACGAGCTTCCATTATTACCACCTGTTCGACTACATCGTGGAGGAGGCGCGGCTGAAGGGGCTGACCCTCACCAAGCTGAACGTCCTCGACTTCTACGACAGTCAGCCCGGCAGGATGGAGGAGCTACGAAAGGCCGCCATAGAGAGGATAACCCGGGAGATCGAGGGGAGGGCGGGCACCCACATCATAAGCACGCCCCTCCACTTCGAGTGGAAGGGCAACCGGTTCAGCGGGCTACAGGAGAGGGAGGTTAAAACCCTCGACCCGGACCTGTTCATCATCGTCATCGACGACATCATAAGGGTCAGGGAGCGCCTCGGCAAGGATGAGCAGTGGAAGGAGCACCGGTTCACCCTCGGGGAGATCGCGAACTGGCGGAGGGAGGAGGTCTCAAGGGTCTACGAGCTCGCGAGGAGTTTCACCCCCATCAAGGAGGTCCAGCTCGTCGCCTTCGAGAACGGGCCGGAGTTCCTGAGGGAGATCATCTTCGACAGGGGCAAGGAGAGGGTCTACCTGAGCCACCCCATCACCGGCGAGGGAGAGGACTTCTTCAAGAAGGTGCGGAGATTCGCCTCCTCGATCTCGGACCACTACGTCGTCTTCGACCCCTACATGATAAAGGACTGGAGCATCGTCGAGGCCTGGAGGAGGATGCTGAACGATGCCATGGAGAAGGGCGACGCCGTCCCCCCCAGGTTCAGCTTCACGATAGAGTACGCCGACGGCGTCAAGGACTGCGAGTGTGACACCGCCGAGGTGGAGGCGGCCATCAAAAACATCCGCTTCCAGATCATCGACACCGACTACAAGATCATCGAGAACTGCTCCGCCATAGTCGTCTATCACCCCCGCGAGAACATCTCCGCGGGCGTCATGTGCGAGATGGTCTACGCGAAGAGCCTCGCCAAGATGGTCTACGTCTACTACCCCTACGAGCCCAGCCCCTTCTTCGAGTGGTACTCCACGAGGATCTTCCAAGACGAGAAAAAGCTCAGGGACTTCCTCATCCGGGAGTCGAGGCTCACCGGCCAGACGCCTCTGGACATCTATACCTCAAGAAAACCGAGAGCTGATTCCTCAAACGGGCGAGTTTAAAACCTGGCTTATTTTGCTGGCTCATGCCCTGAAGAGTTCCCCTAGGCTCTTTCCCAGGAGCCTGTTCGCTGCCAGTAGGCAGGCGGTCACCAGTAGGGTGCCGATGATGCCGAGGGCGCTTGCGACATAGGGGCCGTCCCCCAGTCTTAGATTGAGGCTGTATATCGCCTTAGTTATGGGGTAGTACTGCTCCTGCATGGCGAGGATCAGGCTGTCGCTTACCTCCATCATGGCCGCCGAAAAGGAGATTATGGCGCCGGCGACAACGTTTGCCATTATCAGCGGGGCGGTGATGGAGACGAGAGTTTTGAAGGGGGTCGCGCCTACGCTAAGCGAGGCCTCCTCCAGACTGACGCTGGTCTGCTGGAATCCTGAGTAGGCGGCCCTCACGGTGTAGGGCAGTCTTCTCACGGCATAGCTGAGGATCAGTAGAAAGGTGGGGTTGACGAATGGGTTGAGGGGGGTCTTGCTGAAGGCAACGATGTACCCGAAGGCGATCACGATGCCCGGGATGGACAGGGGGAGCATCGCAACCGAGTCGAGGAGGTCCTTGCCGGGGAAGCTCTTCCTCGCCAGCAGGTAGCCGATCAGGATGCCGAGGAGGACATCCAGGGCGGTGCTGAAGACGCTGTACTTCAGGCTATTTATGATGCTCGTGACGGTTATCGAGTGAGTGAACGTGACCCTGTAGTAGTCCAACGTCCACTCGGAGGGGAGGACGGTCAGGAACCACTGCCCCGCTAGGGAGGTTGTTATAACGCTCAGCTGGGGCACAAGAGCCGCCAGGACCATGATGAAGAGAAACAGATAGACGAAGGGCACCTTCCAGCCTTTTATTCTCCTAACCCGGGGCACTATGTGACCTCGCCCCAGCATCTCATAGCTCTTACGGCTCAGATATCGACGCGCCAGGACGACGAACCCCACCGAGACGATCAACGTCATCACGGTCAAGGCGTAGCCCATGGGGTTCACCCAGATGTCCTTGACCATGGAGAAGATGATTGGGGGGACCACCTTCCGATACTCGAAGATGAGGGGGGTCCCCAGATCCGTGAACGCCCAGATGAAGACGATGATAGCCCCCGCCAGGTACCCGGGGAGTATGAGGGGAAACGTCACCGTCCTGAACAGGTGGAAGCCGCTCGACCCCATGTTCTCAGCCTGCTCCTCCAGCGTCGGATCGATGTTGGCCAGCGCGGCGGAGGTGTTCAGATACAGGAAGGGATAGAGATGGAGCGCTTCCAACAGGATGACGCCGAAGAACCCCCCACCGAACCAGTCTATCGGCCGGCTGATGAGGTTCAGCTTCATCAGAAGGAGATTCACCGATCCGTAGCGCGCGAAGAACTGCTTCATCCCTATAGCCCCCACAAAGGGAGGCATGACCAGAGGGACGAGGAGCAACCCCTGCATCAGCCTCTTGCCCGGAAAATCGTATCTCACCGTCAGGAAGGCCAAGGGAACACTGATCAGAGAGGTGAGGAGGGTCGTGAACACCCCTATCTTCACGCTGTTGAGGATGCTCTCCCTATAGAAAGCGTCCGTGAACATGAGCCTGAAGTAAGTAAGAGTGAACCGCCCCCCTTCGAAGAAGGCGCCTCTGAAAACGTACAGGATCGGAAAGAGGAGAAAGATGCCGAAGAACACCAATAGACCCAGGAACATCAGGAAGGCGGTTCGATCGACGTCCTTAAAGAGGCGCCCCACGCCACCTTGACCTTTCCAGACCAACGCCCCCATCCCTCCTATAAGGGAAAGACGTCCACGTCGGCGGGGCTGAAATAGATGTATACGGTCGCGCCCTCCTTGCGCCTATGAGTGGTGGGGTTGAAGTTCGTCACCTTCAAATCAATGCCGCCAAAGCCGCCGAGCACATAGTGCTCGATGACGCCGTAGTAGGTTAAATTGTGGATGACCGTCTTGTAGAGCTGCGCCTCTCCCTGGATCGATGGCTCGTCGGTGAGCTTTATTCTCTCGGGGCGAATCGAACATAGAATCTTTTGACCGACGAAGAAGTTGTCGTGAGGCATCCTAGCATATATTAATTCACCCGACGAGACCTTCACCGCCAGGAGGACCCTCTCCTTATCGATATCCTGGATCTCTCCCTCGAGGAAGTTTGTCTCCCCGATGAAGCCGGCGACGAAGCTGTTGGCGGGACGGCTGTAAATCTCCCTGGGCGTCCCTATCTGTTCGATCCTGCCTTCGTTCATAATCGCGATCCTATCCGCCATCGAGAGGGCTTCCTCCTGGTCGTGGGTTACGTATATGGAGGTGATGTTCAGCTCCCGCTGGATGCGCTTTATCTCACTTCGGGTCTCCAGCCTCAGTTTAGCGTCCAGATTGCTCAGGGGCTCGTCGAGAAGCAGGACATCCGGCTCTATGACGATGGCCCTCGCGAGAGCTATTCTCTGCTGCTGCCCCCCTGAAAGCTGATTGGGGTAGCGATCCGCGTACTCCGTCATCTTAACGATCCTCAAGACCTCCTTAGCCTTCCTCACCCTCTCGGATGCGGGGACTTTCCTGACCTTTAGGCCGTAAACCACGTTATCGTAGGCGGTCATATGAGGCCAGAGGGCGTAGTTCTGGAACACCATGCCCACATTTCTCTTGTAGGGCGGCACATCGTTAACGAGCTGATCGTCGAAGTAGACCTCCCCCCTGTCAGGCTTGTAGAACCCCGCGACGATCCTCAGCGTCGTCGTTTTTCCGCACCCCGACGGCCCTAACAGGAAGAACAGCTCCCCCTCTTTGACATCAAAACTGACGTCGTCCACGGCTCTGACGTCACCGAAGTATTTTGCGACGCCTCTCAAAGAGACTTTGACCATGAGCTCTGAAACCCTCGGCGGACGTTACTTCATTTGTTAGGAGGAGTTGAAGAATAAAAAGATTTTAAAAAAAGGGTAAGAGGCTACTCTTTTACCGCTTCGAGCTCCTTCCGCCTCGTTGTGAGGTACGCGATGCCGAAGCCCACGATCAGCCCTACGACCAGCCCTCCGCCTAACCCCGTGTAGAGGTTGTTCTGCTTCTCCTTCCTGAGGGCCGCCATGACCTCCTCATACTGGGTTACCAGCTCGGTTCCTGCGAGGGTCACCAGATCGGATGCAGCCTTGTACTTCTCTATCGCGAACTCGTGCCAGTCGGAAATATACTTGTTTCTAACGGTGGCGTCATCCCACTGTGCCGCCGCCTTCAACGCTTCGTCGAGCGTCAGCGGGACCTCGCCCATCTTGTCCTTAGCCTGCTCGATGAACTTCGACGTGATGCCCGCCTCGGCGAGGGTCCCCTCCATGGCGATGATCTCGCCCCAGGTGGATGTGAGGTCAGCGTGGGAGTCTATGATCGTCGCGCCGATGAGGTCGTTGACCAGCGACCAGCGGAGGGAACCCAGCGTCGAGTTATACTCCAGGGTGGTCTCAACCTCGAAGGGGTTGATCGGCACAACGGTGACGTCAGCCAGCTCCGAATAGAGGTCGGGTATGACGCTCATCCTCCCCAGAAGGTAGGTCTCAGGGCCGCCCTCAGCGCCGACGGGAAGCATCCAAAGTTTCTGCCCCTCCTCGGAGAGGACGAACGTGACGAACCTCTTGGCCACCTCTAGGTTCGGGGCTCCCTTCAATATAGCGATGCTGTCCGGGTTGATGACGGTCAACCCCTCAGGCATGATGTAGCCGATCTTGTCCGCACCCACCTTCGCAACCTCGGACCAGGCATAGAAGTCGATGGCGAGTCCGTAAGCGATATCTCCAGCACCGACGGATTTCGGTATCTGGCTTGAGCTCGGAGGGAAGGACTTCACGTTGGCGCCCATCAGCGTCGCAAGTTTCATGCCCTCCTCCCAGCCATAGGCCTGGAGTATTATCTCGTACATCATATGGGTGCTGCCGCTGTGGCGCGGGTCTGCGGACCCCACCCAACCCTTCAACTTCGGATCAGCGAGGTCCTCCCACGTCTTAGGGATCGGCAGTCCTTCGAGCTCTAGAAGGGCTTTATTGTAGATTATGCCGAAGCCTGAAAGAGCGGTGCCATACCACCTGTACTCGGGGTCGTACATCGGTATCCCCGCGAAGGTGGCGGGAATCTTATTCAGAACGGCGTCTTCAATCTTGTAGGACAGGAGGTGCCCCAACTCCGCCTCGGCGATGTACGGGTCCACACCCCCGCCCCAGAAGATGTCTATACCGATGCCCTCAGGCGTCGATTCAAAGGCGGAGTCTATGTACTTGACGACATCGGAGGTACCCCCGACATCGAGCCACTCGATCTCAACATCCTCCCCATAATTCTCAAGATAGTAAGCCCTGAAAGCTCTCTCGAACTCCTTAGTTATCCCTTCCCAGTGGGGGGTGATGACCACCAGCTTTGCCGGGCTCGCGCCGACCGGTAGGACTGGCATCACCATCGAAAGAAGCAATATGAGCAGAACAAGTCCAAGTCGCTTTCTCATAAATTTCTCCTCCAGAATCAGTTAAATCCTACCTGCTCTAATATACCTTTCTAAAAAACTCCAAAGAGTATTAAAATCACCTAAAAACGAAAAAATAACCTAATAAACCGCTATCAGAATACGACAAGGCTTAACACTAACAATTTTTACATAAAAATCGACGTTCAAATCCTTCTCTATAAAAAGCAGGATCCAAAAAAGAACTCTTTTTCGTGGTTTGGAGCCCCGGGCGGGATTTGAACCCGCGATCTCCTGCTCTCTGGCCCCCGGACGGGAGATACCAAGCAGACGCTTTGGCCAGTCTAAGCCACCGGGGCACCCCTAGGCTAACCTAAGTCTTTTGGATCTCCGATTTTAATCTTCCCCTCTCGCGCGAACGATGTGATCCATGATGAATGTTTAAACCCGCGACACCACACATGGATCTTGATCCTCAGTTATCAGAATCCCCTAACCCCTATTTTCCAGACCCTTTCAATAAAATACAGCGTTTTCTCCGTTCGTTAAAAATCAATGTAAACCTAAAAACACGTGAAATCGCCCTGCCTAGAAAGAAATTTCTGATAAATGGTGAAATATTTATATATTAAGAAAGGATCTAATTAATTGGACGTGCTTCCGGCCATGATGGTTGATAGGCGGCGAGCGGATATACGCAGGCTGGTGAGGCTGGCGTTGGCGGAGGCGTCCCGTAAACAGAGGCGCATTGAGACCGTCGATCCTCTCGTTGCATGTGCCAGACGCCTGTTCCCTTACTTGCATGAGAGGGTTCTCTATGAGTATGCGAGGACGGCGTTGAGGGTCATCAGGAACCGCACTCCGGGCCGCTATCAGACCACGCTGCTGACCCATATCTCCGCCTCCAGTCCGCGCCCGGAGGCGGTATTGTAGCGGAGGAGAACTGTTGAACGCGAGGGTTAGGTTGAGAGCTCTCGAACCTTCCTCATGTTGTCGGCGTCGCTCCTGCGGTCGTCCACGGGCGTCTCCATGATCATCGGCGTCTCCGCGAGCCGGCTGTGGAGGATGAGCCTGAACCCCTCATCCCCTATCTCGCCCAGGCCGATGTGCTCGTGGTGGTCGATCCCCGAGGCCAGGCCGCCGACGGAGTCGTTCAGATGGATGAGCCTCAGCCTCTCGAAGCCGACGGCGGCGTCGAAGGCCGTCAAGGTCTCCTTCAATCCCTCTGGGGTTCTCAGCTCGTATCCCGCGGCGAAGCCGTGGCAGGTGTCGAGGCAG
>QMXQ01000014.1 GCA_003662205.1 Candidatus Bathyarchaeota archaeon | reverse complement strand
CTCCGGGCCGCCATCGCCATCACCTCCTCGACGCTCCTGTCGAAGACCCCGATCTCGGTGGAGCCGCACTTCGGGCAGGCGAGCTTCTCGGGCAGCTCCTTCATGCGCCGGACCTCGAAGTGGTCGAGGCAGCTGGTGCACGCCAGGACTCTCACCTCGTTCAGTAGGCGGGCCCGGGCGGATTCGACGATGATGCGGGTCATCTTCTCCGTCGGCACGATGTCTGTCTTCATGCTCATGCTCTCGATGGCGACCCGGGCCAGGGGACTGACCTCGCCGCCCGTGTCGATCCTCACCACCTCGATCTCGCCCCGGGTCATCCGCCTCAGGAGGTCGACGGTCGCCTCGACGTCCAGGTCCTTCCGCATCGTGTCCTTCATCGCCTCCTCGAAGATGCACGTCCCCTCGAAGCTCTTCATCAGCCGCCCGAGGGTGATGTTGCTGAAGTTCGCGTACTTGCTGAGGGCCCCCGCCTTCCGGGCCACATTGATGAGGCGCCTCTTGAAGAGGCCCGTCTTCGTGATGGCGTCCCTCAGGATGGCCTCCAGGTCCGCCTCCGCCAGCCTCCTCAGCAGCCCGGCGACGAAGGCGGCGTCCACCTCGCCGACGGTCTGCGTCACCACCGTGTAGGTGCCCTGCTGGACGCCGACGGGGTACCCCGTCTCCTCGGATATGATGTGGCCGAGGAGCCTGGCCAGGGTCCTGTTCACCATGGTGCCGAAGTTCGCGTGGACGATGACGTTCTCGTCCCAGTCCTCGACGACGACCCTGCGGTCCGTCGGCACGGGGAGGCCCCGCTCGATGTGCTCGACGATCTCGGAGATGGCCCGCAGGATGGTCTCCCTCCCGGCGGGGTAGACCTCCTCCAGCTGGGCGGCGACCTCCTCGGGGGTCAGCCCCTCCTTGAGGCCGCGCTCCACCTGGGCCTTGATGCGTCCCACCTCCAGGGCGGCCTCCAGGGGGACGGGTATCTCCTCGCCGATCCAGCTGGGTATGGCGCCCGTGGGGTCGTCCTCCGCCCTGACGTATATCTTGTCGCTGTGGATGTTCAGGATCTTCCAGGGGGTGCCCCGGATGATGAACTTGACGCCGGGCTTCGCGTACTCGGCGACGAAGGCCTCGTGGAGGATGCCGACGGGGGTCTCGTCCTCGACGTCGATGACGAGGTAGTCCTTCTCGTCCGGTATCATGGAGAGGGTGTTGAAGAAGTAGCGGTAGATGGTCTTCCGGTTGCCCCGGGGCTTGATGATGACCTCGTCCCTCTCCGAGACCCAGGCGAGGCGGGGGAACCTGTTGTGCATGTAGCGGGCGACGAACCTGACGTCCTCCTCCGTCAGGTCGGCGTAGGGGTAGGCCCGGCTGAACAGGTTCTTCACCTGGAGGAAGTAGAGGCGCCCCCGGGGCATCAGCTCGGCGACGATCTGGTTGACGAGGACATCGTAGGGCTTATGGGGGATGGTGACGGGCTCCATCTCCTCCCTGAGGGCCCGGCGGCAGATGACCATCGACTCCAGGGTGTCGTCGCTGTTGAGGGTGATGACGACGCCCTTCGCCCGCCGTCCGATCCTGTGGCCGCTCCTGCCGACCCGCTGCAGCAGCCGGGTCACCTGCCGGGGCGAGTTGTACTGGATGACGAGGTCGATGCTGCCGATGTCGATGCCCAGCTCCAGGGAGGAGGTGCAGACCACGGTCCTCAGCTCGCCGCTCTTGAGACCCTTCTCAGCGGCGATGCGGCTCGTCTTCGCCAGCGACCCGTGGTGGATGCTGAGGGGGAAGTCCAGGTCCCAGACCTTGAACCGGCTCGCCAGCACCTCCGACGTCGACCGGGTGTTGGTGAAGATGAGGGTCGTCCTGTGCCTCTCGATGAGGTCCCTCATCACCCTGAGCCTCGCCGCGACCTCGGGCCGGGTGAACAGCCGGGAGGCCAGCTCGTAGTCGCCCGCCTCGGGGGCCGGGTAGATGATCTCGAACTCCGTCTCCCGGGCGGCGGAGACCTGGACGATCTCGACCTGCCGGTCGTTGCCGACGAGGAACTGCCCCACCTTCTCGGGGCTGCCGATGGTGGCGCTGAGGCCTATGAGCTGGGGCTCCTCGTCGGCGATCTCCCTCAGCCGCTCCAGGGCGAGGCTGAGCTGGCTCCCCCGCTTGTTGTCCGCCAGCTCGTGGATCTCGTCGATGACGATCCACCTGACGGCGCGGAGGTACCGCTTCAGCGTCCGCCCCAGCAGTATCGCCTGCAGCGTCTCCGGCGTCGTGATGAGCATGTCAGGCGGGCTCCGCCGCTGGCTGTTCCGCTCCCGGGTGGAGGTGTCGCCGTGCCTGACGGCGAGCCGTATGTCGAGGCTGGTGCACCACCAAGTGAGCCTGTCGAGGATGTCCCGGTTCAGCGCCCGCAGCGGGGTGATGTAGAGGATGCTGATGCCGGGGCGGTGCCCCCCGGTCATCAGGAACCGGTGGAGGACCGGCAGCATCGCGGCCTCCGTCTTGCCCGTCGCCGTCGGCGATATGAGGAGAACGTTCTTCCCGGCGAGGATGTGGGGGATGATCCTCTGCTGGGGCTCCGTCGGCTGGGTGAACCCTCGGTCCTCTACCAGCCTACGGACGGGACGGCACAGCAGGGAGAAGGCGTTCCCCTCAGTCAACTCAGCCCAGCCTGAAATACTGAGGAGCCCGCCCATAAAAACAATATCTAACGGGCTCCGGCGGCTGAAGCCCCGGGGGGCCTAACGCCCCTCTACGCGCCGGGGTCTATCTCCGAGTCAGCTCCTCGAAGGGGACCGCCGGCCGGGTGTTGTATTTGAAGCCGCCGGGGGGCAGCCATGACCCGAACTTCTCGATGCCCTTGGCGAGGTAGTAGCCCGAGGGGCGCTCGGGGCTGAACCGGGGGAAGCAGAACCGCGCCTCCTCGTCCGAGACGGGGGGCGCGACCAGCTCGTACTCCTTCGAGCCTGCGCCGAGGCGGCTGCAGGTGTTCACGGTGACCCACTGGCTGCGGCCGATGATGCCGGTGAACTTCTCGGCGCCGGGCTCCATCACCTCCCTCTCCTCGGCCTGGGAGCCGGGGATGCCGGGGGCCCTGTCGGCCATGTCGAGGGCGGCGGTGTCGAGGGCGACCATGTCCCGGGAGGCGAAGACGCCGAGGTTGGGGATGACGGGCCTGTCGGCGCCGGGGGCGCAGTCGCAGGCGGGGGTGATGTCGAGGGCGTAGGTGATGAAGCCGACCCTCTCCCCGCCGAGGTGGCGGACGTAGCCGGTGGCGGCGTCCCCCATGGCGATGAGGAACCAGTTCCGGAAGTCCTGATACTTCTCGTCCCCCCAGACCTTGCACTGGAAGAAGGGGCGGAGGTGGCCGAAGCAGCCGATGCACTTCCCGGGGTCCCACTCCATCGTGTCGTCGGTGATGTGGATGGCGCCGGAGGGGCAGAGGTTGTCGCAGAGGACCCAGTCGGGGCACTCCCTGCCGACGCAGTTCTCGGGGTGGAAGCTCCAGTGGTTCATCCCGACCTCGGGGTGGGTGGTGAGGTGGACGTTCAGCTTCCCCCTCTTGCTGCTGCAGCCGATGGCGACGTTCTTGATGGCGCCGCCGTAGACGCCGCTCGCGTGCCCCTTGAAGTGGCTGACGACGATGACCGCGTCGGCGTGGGCGATGCCCGAGGCGAGGAATCCCTCCTTGAGGATGATGCCGTCGGGTATCTCGACGCGGACGTCGTCGGTGCCGTAGCTGCCGTCGGCGATGACGATGGGGCAGCCCATGGACTCCCGTGTGAAGCCGTTGGCAGCCGCCGTCTCCAGGTAGAACTGGGCGGTGCTCCGGGACCCGTAGTGGTAGTAGGGGGCCGTCGTCGTGTCGGTGACGAAGGGGACGCCCCCGTGCTCCTTCACCTTGTCGACGATGGCCCTGACGAGGATGGGGCGGAGGTAGCCGGTGTTATACCACTCCCCCATGTGGCACTTGACGGCCACCGAGTCCCCCGGATCGAAGCAGTCCCCGAGGCCGGCGTGGTCGAAGAGCTGCGCCGCCTTGGCCGGCAGGCTGGAGGGGAGGCCCGTGTACCGGTCGTCCATGAAGTAGACCTTGCTGGGCAAAACAATCAACCTACAGAACCCTATCAATTTTGGATCGGGATGCAGGTTGTATTTAACGATGCAGCCTCAGGCAGAGCGGCTGAGCAGGTGGAGGAGCAGCGAGACGAGGGAGACGATGATGAGCAGCGGCGACGTGATGAAATAGAAGCCGTCCCTCCTGTAGACCCAGACGATGATCCACGGCAGCCTCTCCAAGCTCGGCAGGTGGCGGGCGAGGATCGGCAGCGCTATGAGGAGGGCACCGCTGACGATGAGGAGGAGACCCAGCACCGTGAAGGGCCTGTACCACGGCTCCAACACAGGCACCACCTCAACCATTCGAGCCGAACTTATATAAACCTAGACGCATGTCTGAGGAGCGGTATCGAAACTGTTATAATCAGCTTTATTATCCCCCTCTAAGATTCCTACGGGGGCGTGGAGTGAGACGAGGATAGTCATGATGGGGCCGCCCGGCTCGGGGAAGGGGACCTGCGCCAGGATCATAAGCAAGATCTACGGCATCCCCCACATCACCACCGGCGACCTGCTCCGGGAGGTTGCCTCTGAGGAGACCGAGCGCGGGAGGATGGTGAGGGGTTATATGGAGCGGGGCGAGCTCGTCCCCGACGAGATCGTCATCGGCATCATGGAGGAGCGGCTCAGCAGGCCCGACTGCGAAGGCGGCTTCGTCCTCGACGGGTTCCCTCGGAACCTCGGGCAGGCGGAGGCCCTCGACCGCATCCTTGAGGGGAAGGGGGTGAGCCTCACCCATGTGCTGAACCTCGTCGTCGGCGATGACGTCATCATCAGCCGGCTCTCCCTCCGCCGGTCGTGTCCCCGGTGCGGCGCCGTCTACCACCTGAAGAACAACCCCCCGAGGAGGGACGAGGTCTGCGACGAGTGCGGCGCCAAGTTGGTCCAGCGGTCCGACGACAGGGAGGAGATCGTCAGGCACAGGCTGGAGGTCTACGAGGAGAAGACCCGGCCGCTGCTGGAGCGGTACAGGAGGGCGGGGCTGGTCAGGGAGATGAGCGGCGACCTCCCCATCGACGAGATACCGGAGGCCGTCCGCCGGGTGCTGGAGTCAGGCTAGGTCTTGTAGCCGATCTTCCTGAGGAACTCCTTCCGCCACTTGACGCCTTCCTCGCCCTCGACGCCCACGGGCTTCTGGCCGTCGATGACGCCGAGGACGCCCCTCCCCTGATCGGTCTCGGCGACGATGACCTCCAGGGGGTTGGCGGTGGCAGCGTAGATGGTGCAGACCTCGGGCACCACCTTCAGCTGGTTCAGCACGTTGATGGGGTAGGCGTCCCGCATCAGCACCACGAAGGAGTGGCCGCACCCCAGCCTCAACGCGTTCTCGGTCGCCGCCTTTTTTAGGTCGTCGTCGTTGCCCTCGACCCTGACGAGGCGCTCCCCAGACGACTCGCAGAAGGCGAGGCCGAACTTGACCGTGGGCGTCGAGGTGGTCATCGCCTCGTAGATGTCCTCCACCGTCTTGATGAAGTGGCTCTGGCCGAGGATGAGGTTGCACCCCTCCGGTGTCTCCAACTTCACAACTTTCAGCTCCACGCTCAAACACCAAGGAGGATCAGGGGCATCGGATTAAAGAGCCTTCCGCGCCGCGGATGGAACAAAGATATTAATGGCGTTGGAGGGGATCAAAAACGGGTTATGTCCTCCGACCGGCGCCGCAAGAGGTCCCGCATCGACGAGCCCGTGGGGGCTAGGGTTAGGAACTACTCCCTCGGCTGGGGGGACACCCCGTCGAGCGTGGCGCCCTACGTCCCGACCCCCATGCGCGTCGTGAGGCGGATGCTGGAGCTGGCCGGCGCCGGCGCCGATGACGTGGTCTACGATCTCGGGTGCGGGGACGGCCGCATCCTGTTCACGGCGGTCGAGGAGTTCGACGTCAAGAAGGCGGTGGGCTACGACCTCAACCCCTCCCTCTGCGAGTCGGTGCAGCGGAGGGTGGACAGCAAGGGCCTCCGCGGCAGGATCGAGGTCTTCAACGAGAACTTCTTCCTCGCCGACCTCTCCCAGGCGACGCTGGTCACCCTCTACCTCACCACCTCGGGCAACTCCAAGCTGAGGCCCAAGTTCGAGAAGGAGCTTCAGGACGGGGCGAGGGTCGTCAGCCACGACTTCCCCATCCACGGGTGGACGACGATGAAGGCGGGCTCGCCGGACCACTTCATCGTCGGCTCCCACAGGATATACCTCTACCGCGTCCCCGAGGCCCAGTTGACGGAGAGGCCCATCCCCCGGAGCCCCGAGGAGGAGAGCCGCTGGAGGAGGATCAGGGAGGTCTTCCTCAGGTTCGACAGCGGGTGCTAGAGGGCGCCGAGGACGAGGCCAAGCAGCGCCATCCTCACGTAGATGCCGTGCCTCGCCTGCCTGAAGTACCAGGCGTGGGGGGTGTCATCGACGTCGGTCGCGATCTCCGTCACCCTCGGCAGCGGGTGCATCACCACCAGGTCCTTCTTGGCCCCCGCCAGGAACGCCCTGTCGATCCTGAAGGCGTCCTTCACCTTCTCGTAGTCGGCGGGGTCGGAGAACCGCTCCTTCTGCACCCGGGTGGCGTATAGGATGTCGAGCTTCGGGAGGATGGCCTTGAGGTCCCCCGTCTCGACGTAGTCGAGCCTTCCCTTCACATCGTCTATGACGTCTTTCCTCATCCTCAGCTCCGGCGGCGAGACGAAGTAGACCTTGACGTCGTAGTTCCTGAGGGCGACGGCGAGGGAGTGGACCGTCCTGCCGTAGAGGAGGTCGCCGACGAGGGCTATGGTGAGGCCGTCGATGCCGCCCTTCGCCGCCCTCATGGTGTGGAGGTCGAGGAGGGCCTGGGTCGGATGCTCCCACGGGCCGGAGCCGCCGTTGATCACCGGGATGGAGGCCGCCTCCGCCGCGACCACCGCGGCGTCCTCCGAGGGGTGCCGCATCGCGATGACGTCGGCGTAGCTCTCCACCACCTTGATGGTGTCGGTGAGGGTCTCCCCCTTCGCCACCGACGAGACCTTGGGCTCGGCGAAGCCGAGGACGCCGCCGCCCAGCCTCAGCATCGCGGACTCGAAGCTGAGGCGGGTCCGGGTGCTCGGCTCGAAGAAGAGGGTGGCGAGAATCTTTCCCTTCAGCAGGTCTGATCCCTTCTCGGCGAGGGGCTGCACCTCCGTCGCCTTGTCAAGGATGAAGTCGAGCTCCTCCCTGTTGAAATCCCGCATGGAGATGATGTCCCTGCCCTTGAAGGATGCTGCATCAACCAATCTAGACACCGATCCATCCAATAGCCGAGGTGTTTAAAAAGCTTGAGCGACCCTCCGGGGGTCACCGGGAGCCGGGTCTTCCGCCCACCTTCTTGACCTTGTAGACCAGAGGGCCGTCCAGCCCCTCCCTGAAAAGGGTGATGATGTAGCCGTTCTTCTTCACGCAGCGCCCGCCGCCGACGAACCCCGAAGACCCCATGGCAGCCACCTCGGATCGTTGAGACTATAATACGTTGATGGATCACTGATACAGGTCTGGGCGACCCCGGCTAACCCTCGGGGTATATCCCCACCCTTCTCAGGAGCTCCACCAGGGTGGGCGACAGCTCATAATCGGGCAGCTCCTCGGCCTTGACCCAGCAGGCGTCCAGCGCGTCCGAGGCCGCCTTCATCGAGCCGCCCCTCGGCTCGGCGAGGTAGTCGACGATGACGAAGTGGAACTTGACGCGGGACGCCTCGTCCCTGACGATCTTGTCGACGACGCCGAGGAGATCCACGATCTCGACGTCGAGCCCCGTCTCCTCCTTCGCCTCCCGTATGGCGGCGTCCGACGCCCTCTCCCCGACCTCGACGAGGCCGCCGGGTATCGACCAGAGGCCGGCGTCCGGCTCCGCGGCCCGCTTTACGATGAGATACCGATCTCCGTCGCGTATGAGGACGCCGACGCCCACCATGGGCGTGTCCGGGTAGAGGCGCCCCCGGCTCAAGGCTGACCGCTGAAATAGGCGGAGCAGATGCTTAATAAACCGTTCCCAGGGGCCCACTAGGTTTATAGCCCATCCATCCGAAGAGACCAGGAGGGACATCGTTGAGGCTTCTCATATTCACCCAGGGGCCGTACGGACAGCGCATCCTCGAAAACATAGGGAGGCACACGCCCTCAGGCTGGACGATCCGACACACGCCCCTGCCCGGGCCTCTACCTCAGATCATCGAGAACCCCGACGAGGTCGTGGAGGGCCTCGGCCTCGCAGGCGAGTGGGATCTAATCGTCTTCCTCGGGGAGAGCCCCCAGGCCTTCTCCCTCCTCCCCGCCATCCTGGAGCGAGTCCATGCCGGAGCGGTCATCGCCCCCGCCGACGACTACTCTTGGCTGCCCCTGGGCCTGGAGCGCCAGATCAGGACGGAGCTGGAGGACCTCGGCGTGAGGGTTGTCTTCCCCCGCACCTTCTGCACCCTCGCCCCCATCGGCGTCCCTCCCGTGGACAAGTTCGCCCAGAGGTTCGGCTCGCCGAAGCTGGAGATGAAGACGGAGGACGGCGTCGTCAAAGAGGTGAGGGTGCTGCGGGGCGCGCCGTGCGGCTCCACGTGGTACCTGGCAGAGAGGCTGCCGGGCACGAGGGTGGAGGACGCAGCCGACAGGGCGGGCCTGCTCGTGCAAACCTACCCCTGCCTCGCGTCCCGCCGGGTCGACCGATTCTTCTCCGACGCCCCCATCCACATCGCGGGGCGGGTGGCCCAGCGGGCCGTTGAGGACGCCCTAAAAGAGAGCTCTCGACGGGGCTAATCGTCCGCCGTCACCGGCTCCGCCGCTCTCGCCTCTGCCTGTGAGGCCTGCTCCATGTGGATGAACCGGCTCATGGGGGTCGCGATGGCGGAGGCGGGGTAGACCTCGGGGAGGACCTTCACCCAGATGGGGAACCGGCATTTGAGGGCGGTCCCCTTGACGATGGCCTCGCCCTGGGGGAGGTCGCCGATAAGCCTGACGAACTCCTCGCCCACGATCTCCCCGAGCCTCTGCTTGTCCAGGTCCTCCAGGGAGTGGCAGATGATGTTGTTGGCGCACTGGGTGACCACCGTCTTCTCCACCGTGGCCAGCCGCTGGGTCACGATCCAGAGGCCGACGCCGTTCCGCCCGCCGTTGGTCGCGATCTCCTTCACCACGCCGAGGAGCTTACCCCTGCTCTCCTTCGTCCCGATCTCGAAGACACCCCGCTGGGGCGCGTAGTACATCGCCTCCTCCAGCACGATGACGCAGCCGAACCGCCGGTTCTCCAGGGCCTCGCCGAAGATGCGGCGGAGGACCTGGGCGACGACGAGGTGCTTCTGAGCCCAGGTGTCCCTGCCCTGGGAGAGGTCCATGATGACGACCCGCCTCCCCCTCAGCAGCTCCACGGGGTCCAGGGGGCTGAGGTCGCCCTCGGGGATGAGCCGAGAGCCGTTGACGGCGACCAGCACCTGCTGCCTGTAGTTCTCGAACTCCTCCGCCTTCTTGCCGAAGCCGAGGGAGTCGGGGCTCACGTAGCCGACGGCCCGTCGGAGGTTCACCTTGTTGACCGCGCCCGCCTGCGCGTACAGGATCTTCAGCGCCTTCACCAGGATCTTCGCGTTCCACCAGGTCTTCTGCCAGCCGAACTCGGCGAGGTAGTCCTCCCAGGGGATGTCGGAGGGCTGGAAGAAGCGTATCCACGGCACCTTCAGCACCTTGTCCGGGCCCAGCCTGTCGATGAGGCTGGTGTACTCGCCGTCCTTGTCGACGATGAAGAAGCGGACCGGCGGGTTCAGGCTCGCCGCCCTGCAGACCATGGAGACGGCGGTGGTCGTCTTCCCCGTCCCGACGGCGCCGCAGATGAGGCAGGACTGCCTGATGAGGGGGTAGACCCCGAGCTCCACGTCGAGGTCGGTGCTGGGGTCGGTGCCCAGCAGCAGCTTCCAATCCCCGTTCGGCTTCGTGAACCGGGCCACGACCTCCCTCTCGGCCCTGAACACCGGCGTGTTCGGCGGGAGCGGGTGCCTGAGGGGCCTGAGGCTCCCCGCCCCGTCGATCCACCCCCACTGGTACGCCTCCGCGTGCACGGTCGTGTCCTCGAAGTCGCGGATGACGCGCCCCTCCCTGAGGAGGGCCTCCTCGTACTCCCTCACCCGCTTGTGCGGGTAGACCCGGGTCACCTGGTAGACGACGGGGGAGCCGTTCTTCGGGTGGCGGACGTAGACGAGGTCGCCCCGGGCCAGCTCCCGTCCCCTCATGAGAACGATGGTGATCTCGTCGAGCTGGTAGTCCCCCGTCCCGCTGTAGGTGTGGCCTACGGCTAGGCTCCCATCCACCGACTCTCACCCCAGTAGGGCGCCAGGTGCGAGACCTCACCCGTGCGCCTCCCCACCAGGCTCACGATCTCGGCGTAGATCTCGCCCATGAACCGCTTCGAGATGCGGACCTCCTCGTCCGCCCTGACGATGGGAACCGGGACGCCGTTCCAGAAGCTCGAGCCGTAGCAGTAGTCGGCGATCTCGTCGAGGTAGCCGAGGGAGAAGGCGGGGACGTCGATCCTGACGGGCGGAATCGACCACTCCCGGGAGAAACGCCCGTAGAAGGAGTAGATGGGGCAGTCGATGGCGTCCATGAAGGGGGACGAACCCGCCGCCCGCCGCAGCGCCGCCCTCGGGGAGAAGACCTCCGTCCTCTCCCCCGGCTTCAGGGCCTGCAGGAGCAGGAAGGCGTCGGGGAGGTCGGTCTCGTCCTGCAGCTTCAGGTGGTGGATTAGGTATCGAGCCGATGGGCGCTTGACGACTCCAGCGACGACGACCTCCTCCTCCATGCAGAGGCGGAGGAACCGGTTGACGGCGTCTATGAGCCTCTGGCGGTCGCGCCTTCGCCCCGTCATGCTCCACCAGTTGCTGAAGGCCAGCGGCCCGTCGATCAGCACGAGCTGGACGCCAGGGCGCGTCTCGATGAAGCCGCGAGCCGTCTCGTAGAGCTTCGCCTCCCGCCTCACGCTCACCGTCCCCCTGAACCCCTCCCCCGACATCGTGTAGGGGAAGGAGAGGGACTCCGGGGGGAGGAAGAACCGGGAGCCCGACGGGAGCGCGTAGACCAGGGCGCTAATGATGGCGTAGCGCCTGGAGGCGAGCGGCAGGATCTGGCTCCCGGCGTCGGCCCCCGCCACGGCCTGGAAAGGGTCGCGCTTGATCATCGGGAAGAGGGAGAGCTCCCGCCGGAGACGGGCGGCCAGCTCCCTGACCGCGGGTGTCTCCTCCACGACCTCCCTCGACACCTCCCTGAGCATCAGGTTCCTGATGGCGAGGCAGAGGTTTGGATGGGGCGCTGGGACCTCGCTCGGGATCTGGGCGCCCCCGGGTCTCTGGCGGTAAGTTTGCACTTGGCCTCGCCTCTAGAACGGCTTACATACAACACTTCCTTTCTTAGATATTTAAATCCTCTGGTACCTTCGAGCATAATTTCCGATAAATGCTGGTTCATTTATATACTCGGAAATTACAACGCTCAAAGCAACATGTTGGGACGTTCTGGTCGGTCTTGTAACCAAAAGTAAAGTTAATAAGAAGTTCGTCGAAGTATGAGGTGTACTAACATGAGTGAGGAATATACTCTCCGCGAGGCGGTTTTCAGGGCGTTTCTGAGGAATCCGAGCCTGGGGCCGAAGGAGATGGCGGGCCACCTCGGGGCCAAGTACAACTCCGTTAAGGCGGTCTTCGCGAAGCTGTGCGAGGAGGGGCTGCTCAGCCGGGAGGGGCGCGGCAACTACGCGCCAAACCTTCCGGGGATCGTCCTCCACCTCATGGACAGGATAGAGGCCCTGGAGAAGGGGAAGTAGGGATGGCGGATCTACTCGAAAGGGCCGTCAGGGATCTCTCGCCGACCACGAGCCGGTTCAAGGTGCTCGTCTACCTCGCCTTCAAGGGGCCGAGCCTGCCCGGTCAGATCGCCGACGAGACGGGGATACCCCGGGGCACCGTGCGCCCCGCCCTCAGGTTTCTGCTCGGGAAGAAGTTCGTGGTCCAGCAGAGGGATGGGGCCTACAGATCGAAGATCGCCTTCACAGACATCATCTCAGACCTGTACGCGCGCCTGGAGCAGAAGAGGTAGCCCTGTGAGGCCGGGTCGCCTTGGTCGGTTCCGACGAGCTGGAGGGGCTTAGGAGGGCGGAGAGCCAGCGCCAGGTCCTGCTCTGCCTGGTGGAGCATGGGGAGCCCATGTCATCCAAGGCCGTCGCCGAGGAGCTCTCCATGTCGGTGAATGCCGTCAACATCGCCCTCTTCAACCTCTACAACAAGGGGCTCGTCGACAGGGTCTCCCGCGGCGTCTACAGGTACAAGCTGGGCCCCATCCTCGTGACCCTGCTGAGGGAGTATTTCGAGAGGTAGATCCATGCCGAGGGATGGAGGGAGGGAGCTGGACGCGCTGAGGCTGGACACCTCAGCCTTCAAGGTCCTCTGCTACCTGTCCTTCAGGGAGGGCGGCCTGAAGCCGTCGAAGATCGCGGAGGGGGTGGGGGAGAAGGCGTCCACCGTGCGGGCGAGGCTGACGGAGCTGAAGAGCGCCGGCCTGGTCTCGGCGACGCCCGACGGCTACGTCTCGAACCTGACCCCCTACGATATCCTCATGAAGCTGTACCGTGAGATTAAGAGGGAGTTGAGGGAGTGAATCGATGTCCGAAGAGAGGATCGAGGAGTTGAGGGAGAGGACGGACGCCCTGCTCAAGCTCAGGCGGGCGCCGAGCCAGTTCACCATCCTGTTCCACCTCCTGGGGACCGGGAGGGCGATGACCATCAAGGAGATCGCGGGCGAGATAGGCTTGACGCCTAAGGCGACGGAGCGGGCCGTGGCGAAGCTGCTGGACAAGGGGCTCATCCAGCGGACCCGCTTCAGGGACGGCGCCTACACCTGCGACAGCAGGCAGGTCCTCCTTGGCCTCCTGCTGGTGGTCGCCGACCTCCACGAACGCCTGGAGAAGCAGAGAAAGTAGCGGGCTACTTCTTCTTGAGCTGGGGGAGGACCTCCTCCTCGATCCACTTGACGCCCTTCGTCGATAGCTTGTAGTATGGCGCCTTCTCCACGGGCTTGAAGATGTGCCCCCGCCGCCTCATCTCGTGGAGCCTGGCGGGGACGGTGACCTTCTTCCCGCTCGCCGCCAGCCGCCTCTTGAGCTCCCTGGAGCTCGACTGGTGGTCCTTCATGCTGTAGAGGATGAGGCCTATCGCCTCGTAGTGGGAGAGCCTCTTCTTCGTCACGATGACGGGGCCGTCCCGTCCTATGTCGACGATGCCCTTCAGGTCGTCCCTCGCCTGGGTCGCGAGGAGGGCCGAGACCCTCTCGTTGATCTCGGCGAGGAACTCCTGGTCCAGCCTCTCCAGCGCGTCGAGGACCTCCGATGGGGTCTCGCCGCTCACCTCGATGGAGCCGAAGGGGGTCTTTATTCCGAGCTTGATCCGGGCCATCAGCTTCCCTCCGCCTCGTTGAGGACGTAGAGGTAGCCCCTCTTCTTATCCTTCCACCGCCTGATCTTCCCCTTCTTCACGAGCCAGACAAGGACGCCTGAGAGGGTGGTCTTGGGGAAGAAGATGGCGTTCGCCTCCATCGCCTCCCTCAGCTCCGCGATGGTCCGCGGGGTCCTGCCCCACTCCGTCGAGAGGAGAGCGACGACGGCCTCGCCGCACTGGCTCGTCCGGGGGATCCGGGGGAACATGATGGGCTGGGACCGCGCCTTCGCCTCTGTCTTCCGGGCCGTGGCCCTGTTCTCCATTTTGAAGGCTTCGGAGACCTTCTCCACGATGGCGTCGAGCTCGTCGAGGGTGGAGATGACCTCCTCCTTCGCTCCGCCCAGCTCCACTTCCATCTCACCGATCCTGACACGGAGGCGGAAGGGGGGGCGACTCATGACCACCACAACAGAACCTTAAACCAATAATTATTACAGCCCTCAGCCTATAATACTTTACTCCCCGCTCAAAGAAGAAAGGGCAGTCCTCAGAACCTCCCTCAGCAGGGCCTGGACGTCACCGGCGCGAGCCCTCCCCCGCACCTCGCTCATGACCGCGCCCATCAGCGGGCCCAACGCCCTCTCACCCATCCGCTCGACCAGCTCCATCTTCTCCCTGACCTTCGCCTCCACGAGCCGCCTCAGCTCGTCCCGGGGGAGGAGCTCAAGGCCCAGGGCCCTCACCGCGTCCCTCGGCGACGCCTCTGGATGAGCCGCCAGCCACGTGAATATCTCGGGGAGGGACTCCTTCACGGCGAGCCCCTCGTCCAGGAGCCTGAAGGCGCCGCGTATCGCCTCGTCGCTCAGACTGCCGACCTGGACGCCGTCCCTCTCCAGGCTCCTGAAGGTCTCGGTCAGGGTGACCGCTATGAGGGTCGGCGAAGCCCCCGTCTCCTTCGCCAGCTCCTCGAAGAGCACGCCGTAGTCGGAGTCGACGACCTGCCTCGCGAGCTTCTCGTTGAGCCCGTACTCGGACCTGAGCCGTCTGAGCTTCGCCTCGGGCATCTCGGGCAGCGCCGCCCTCAGCCTCTCAAGGCGATCCGGAGTGATGGAGATGGCGACCACATCGGTCTCGGGGTACATCCGCGCCGCTCCCGGCCGGGGCCTCGTGTAGTGGGTCGTGCCGTCGGCGTCCGCGGCCCTCGTCTCGCTCGGGACGCCGACTAGGGCCTCCCTCGCCCTATCGAGGACGGCGGAGAGGGCCCTCCGACACCTCCCGGCCTCATCGGCCACGACGACGACGGCGTCCCCCTCCGACGCCCCAACCCTCTCCCTGAGGGCGCGCACCTCCTCGGCGGAGATGTCGTAGCCAGGCAGCTCGTCGGTGTGGAAGAGGCCGCGGACGCCGCCCCAGAACCGGGCGCGGTCCGCCATCTCAGTCCCGAGCCGCCGGTTCGGGCAGAGCTCCCTGCCGACGAGGCCCGCGAACCCGGGGAGTCTCAGGGCGTAGACGCGCTGCCCCCTCTTGAGGGCGCCCCGGATGATGCGGCACCTCGTGGAGGCGAAGACCTCCGAGACGTCGACGTACTCCTCCGCTAGGTCGGAGGGCTCGACGCCCCGCGCCCTCAGCTCGGAGACGATGTCGAGGAGGCGGGCCTGCCTCATGGCCTCGTACTCGACGACCTTGGAGATGAGGGCGAGGTCCTGCACCCCCTTGATCTCGATGAGGGCGCCGCCCTCGATGGAGACGTTCAGGTCCTGGCGGATGGTCCCCAGCCCCCGCCGGACCCGGCCCGTGGCCCTGAGGATGCGGCCGATGGCGAGGGCGACCTCCTCCGCCTCCTTGGGGGAGCGGATGTCGGGGGCGGTGGTCACCTCGATGAGGGGTATGCCGAGCCTGTCGATGCGATAGCGGCTGACCTGCCCCTCCTCCGCGATCTTCCTCGCCGCGTCCTCCTCAAGGCAGACCTGCTGGAGCCTGTAGGGCCTGCCGCCGACCTCGACGGAGCCGCCGAGGGAGACGACGCAGGTCCTCTGGAAGCCGGTGGTGTTGGAGCCGTCGACCACCGTCTTCCGCATCACGTGGACCTCATCGACGGGCCGGGACCCCACCATCAGGGCGAAGGTGAGGCAGATGTCCAGGGCCTCCCCGTTCAGCGGCCCCGGGGGCTCCTCGTCCATCTCCACCAGGCAGGAGGTCTCCCTGTTCGCCTCGTAGACGATGGTCTTCCCCTGCATGAACTCGAAGAGGGCGGCGGGGTCGACCTCGCCCAGCTCGCTCTGGCTGGGGCGGAGGCGGCGGACGAAGGTGTACTCCGGCTCCTCCCTGAAGAGCTTGGGCGGGCAGGCGCAGAACAGCTTCTGCCTCGTGTCGAGCTCCTGGTGGACCTCCAGGCCGACCTTGAGGCCGAGCTTCCCGTAGTCCATCAGCCGAACCTCCCCCCGTACAGGGTCCTGTCCGAGTACTCGCCGGCGATGTTCCGCCTCATCAGCTCCAGCGCGCCTTCGGCGTCGCCGGCCTCGCCGAGGGCCCACATCAGCTTGACGAGGGCGGTCTCGGGGAGCATGTCGCCGAGGGGCTCGACGCCCATGCGGAGGAGCTCCCGGCCGGTGGTGTAGACGTTCATGTCGACCCTCCCCCAGATGCACTGGGAGGCCATCCCCACCACGACGCCCTCCTTCACCGCCCTCTCCACCGGCCCGTAGCACCGGGAGCTGACGTGGCCGAGGCCCGACCCCTCCAGGATGATGCCCCTGTAGCCCTCGTCGAGGAGCCAGTTGAGGATGCCAGGGTCGAAGCCCGGGTGGAACTTGACCAGCGCCACCCTCCTCTCGAAGCGGTCCCGGACCTCCAGGTCGCCCTCGCCCCGCGGCCTGTATTCGGACGCGACCATCTCGACGCGGCCGTCCACGACCCTCGCGAGGGGGTCGGCGTTGACGGACTGGAAGGCGTACCTGGCGCTCGTGTGGCACTTCCTCACCTTGGTCCCCCTGTGGAGGACAATGCTGGTGTCCGAGGTGGTCTCGTGCATCGCGAGGACGACCTCGG
>QMXQ01000013.1 GCA_003662205.1 Candidatus Bathyarchaeota archaeon | reverse complement strand
CCCCTTCACCGTGGAGCCCGACGCCTCGGCCCTGGACGTCGCCTGCGGCATGAGGGACCAGAGGAAGAGCGCCTGCATCGTCACCGACCCGAGGAGGGCCATACTGGGCATCATCACCCCTCGGGAGCT
Organism: Candidatus Bathyarchaeota archaeon; assembly: GCA_003662205.1. GTDB lineage: Archaea > Thermoproteota > Bathyarchaeia > TCS64 > TCS64 > B46-G15. The sequence continues at coordinate 16,659 of QMXQ01000013.1, read as the reverse complement.
GATGGCCCCGCTCCTGAGGTTCAGACCGGAGAAGGAGCTGCCCGTCTACATCGTGGGGCTGGAGGACGAGGACTTCTTCGAGAGGGCCGTCGCTGAGGAGAAGGTGCGCCGCGTCGTGAGGCGCAGCATGAAGATGCACCCCAACATCCAGGAGATATCGATCCGGGTCAAGCGGTCTCAGACGCAGGGGAAACAGACCCGATACGAGGTGACGGCGCGCGTCCTGAGCCCCGACGAGCAGATCCTGGCCGAGGCGGACGGCTGGGACATCCTAGCGGTCTTCGACGGACTCTGCGACACCCTCGACAAGGCGCTGAGGAAGTCGAAGCACGAGCCCGAGCGGCGCCAGAGGAGGCGCAGATTCCGCAGATAAGAACACTCGAAAGGGATCGGTCTTTTCCACCACTAGGCGCCGCTCAAAGGGTTTTAGAGTGGATGCGCCTATAGGATCCATGGTTCTCGACATGGACAGGCCTACGGTGATCGTGACAGAGCCCATACACCCCGCCGGCATCCGGCTGCTGGAGGAGGCAGGGGCAGAGGTCGTGCAGCTGCCCCCCGGCTCCGACGAGAGGGCGCTCATGGAGGTGGCGCCGAGGGCCGACGCCCTCATCACCAGGGGCGGCATAAGGGTGACGCGCGCGATCATGGCGGCGTCCCCCCGTCTCAGGGTTGTGGGGGTCCACGGCGTCGGCTGCGACCATGTCGACCTCGGGGCCGCCAGGGACCTCGGGAAGGTCGTCCTCAACACTCCGTCGGCGCTGACCGCGACGGTCGCCGAGATGACGCTGGCGCTGATGCTGGCGTTGACCCGGAGGGTGGTGAGCGCAGACAAGGCGGTCCGCGCCGGGGAGTGGACGCGGAAGTACGGCGACCTCATAGGGTCGGAGCTCATGGGCAAGACCGTCGGTGTCATCGGCCTCGGCAGGATCGGAGCTGCCGTCGCCCGCCGCCTCAAGCCCTTCGATGTGACCCTCCTCTACTACGACGTGACCGAGAGGACGGCGCTGGAGGACGAGCTGGGCGTCAAGCGGGTTGACCTCGACACTCTGCTCAGGGAGAGCGACATCATCACCCTTCACACACCTCTCACTCCCGGGACGCGCGGCCTCCTATCGAGGAGGGAGTTCAACCTGATGAAGGACGGCGTCTACCTCGTGAACACGGCCCGAGGGAAGGTCATCGACCAGCGGGCTCTCGTCGAGGCCCTGAAGGCGGGGAAGGTGGCCGGCGCCGCCCTCGACGTCTTCGAGGAGGAGCCCCTCGACCCGGAGGATCCCCTCGCCTCGATGGACAACGTCATCCTGACGCCCCACCTCGGCGCCAGCAGCAGGGAGGCGATGAGGCGGATGGCGGTCCAGGTGGCCGAGGAGGTCATGGAGGTGCTCAGGGGCGGCGTCCTCGAGAGCCCCGTGGTCATGTAAGCCCCGAAGGGGTTTGAGGGCTTCAGCGGGCGTTCCTAAACCTTTTAAGGCTCCTTCAAACCTTCAGATGTGAAGACTATGACAGATGCAAACACCATCTATATCGGAAGCAAGCCTCCGATGAGCTACGTCATGGCCGTGATAAGGGCGTTCAACTTTCTGAACGCCGACAGCGTGGTTCTGAAAGCGAGGGGCCGGGCCATCTCAAGGGCGGTCGACGTCGCCGAGATATCCCGGCGCCGGTTCCTGACGGACATCCAGCCCGCCAAGATCGAGATAGGCTCAGAGCAGATGCCGATACCTGACGGGGGGACGCGCGGAGTCTCCACCATCGCCATAATCCTGACGAGGACCGGAGCCGCCGAAGCCCCAAAGCCAGCCCTCAAACCTGAACCCTCTCCGGAGCCAGCTCCAGAGACCGCCATGGACGTATCCGAGGTAAAGGGAGTCGGCGGAGCCAGGGCGGAGAAGCTGCGGAAGGCGGGCTTCACCACCGTGGAGTCCCTGGCGAAGGCGGAGCCCGAGAAGCTGTCGGAGCTGACGGGCATATCCGAGAAGCTATCCGCCAAGCTCATCGAATCCGCGAAGGAGCTGCTGAAACAGGGATAGCCGGGCGTCTCGCCTCCCGTGGAGGCACATCCACTCAAAATTTTTATCAACCCACCAAAGCGTGAGCCAGAGCCTTCTGTGGAGGATCCCAGAGGCGCCTGATCCGGGGGTCGCCCTAAATCATTTAAGCCATAACGAGGGAGGAGAACTGTGATCTGACTATGGTCGACGAGAACCTTGTGAAGGAGATCCGGCGCAAGGCCCACGGGTACGACCAGTACAGCGGATGCTCCCAGAGCGTTCTCCTCGCCCTCCAGGAGGGTTTCGGCATCGGCGACGAGGAGTCCTTCAAGGCAGCGACCGTGCTCTCGGGCGGCGTGGCGCGCCGGGGCGAGACCTGCGGGGCGCTGCTAGGGGCTCTCATGGCCCTCGGCATGGTCGCGGGCAGGGATAGAATCGAGAACACCGAGCAGTACGTCCGGGCTGTAAAGATCGCGGACGAGATCTGCGACGAGTTCCAGCGGAAGCTCGGGGAGGAGTTCGGGTTCAGTGAGCCGCTGGAATCTACCTTGTGCAGGGAGATCCAGACCCGGATCTACGGTCGCTCCTTCGACATCAGGGACCCCGCGGAGCGGGAGGCCTTCTTGGCCGCGGGCGGCCACAGCGATGAGGGCTGCTACAAGGTCTGCGGCATCGCCGCGGAGGTCGCGGCAAGGAGATTGCTCGAACTGAAGTGAGGCCCCGAGGGCTTTTACGCAAACTCCTTCAACAGCCCTGAGATGTCGATGCCGTCGAGCTTCTGCCTAGCCAGGGGGGCTCCCTTCAGGACGGGGAAGTTCTCCCGGTAGACGGGCCGCTCGACCTTGTAGAAGACACCTATGGGTATGCGGTCTCCCCACTCCCTGCCCCGCTCGTAGGCCTTCATCAGGTCCGTCGGGTCGTGCCCCTCCTCCTCAAGTTTGTAGACCCGCTCCTTGTAGAAGTCGTAGGTGTTGATCCGGTTCCACGCCACGCAGGGCTGGAGGACATCGACCATCGCGAAGCCGGGGAAGGTGATGGCCTCCTTGAACAGCTCCGTGAGGTGGCGCATGTCGCCGGCGTACCCCCTCGCCACGAAGGAGGCGTCGCTCGCCAGGGCCTGGGTGATGGGGTTCACCGCCACCTCGAAGACCCCTCGGGGCGTCGACTTGGTCTTGAGGCCCCTCTTGCTCGTGGGGGAGGTCTGCCCCGTCGTCAGGCCGTAGATTAGGTTGTCGTGGACGACGAGGGTGATGTCAGGGTTCCTCCTGGCGGCGTGGCTGAAGTGGCCCATGCCGATGTTGAAGGCGTCGCCGTCGCCGGCGAAGCCGATGACCGTCAGCTCCCGGTTCGCCAGCTTTATCGCCGTGGCGACGGGGAGGACGCGGCCGTGGATGACGTGGATGCCGTTCACCTTGATGTAGTTGGTCATCTTCCCGTGGCAGCCGATGCCCGTGACGGCGACGACCTTCTCCCGCTCCAGCCCGAGCTGGACGATGGCCCGCTTCATCGCCATCAGGATGCCGAAGTTCCCGCATCCGGGGCACCAGGTGTTGGTCGCGGGCGTCGCAAGGTCCTGCATGGTGACCATCAGAGCACCTCCTTAACCTTGTCGTAGATCTCCCCTGGGTTGAAGGGCCTCCCGTCCACCTTCGACAGGAAATGCTCGAAGGTGAAGCCGCTGTTCAGCTTGATCAGGGCTCCGAGCTGCGCCGTCCGGTTCGCCTCGACGAGCAGGAGCTTCCCGCCTCCCTTCAGGGCCGCTCCCACAGCCTCCGCGGGGAAGGGCGCCATGTAGACGACCTGGACGAAGCGGGCCTTGACCCCGTCCCTCCGCAGCATCTTCAGCGCCTCCAGGGCGGGGCCTTTCGTCGACCCCCAGCCCACGATGGTGACCTCGGCGTCCTCCGCGCCGTATACCTTGACCGGGTTGAGATCCTCGACCTCTTTTTTGAGAGCGTTTCCTTTCCTGAATCGCTTCTCCCCCATGGCCATGACCCTCTCGGGGTCGGTTGTAGTGTATCCGTACTCCGTGTGCTCATTCGAGTTGGCGAGGACCGTGGCGCCTCTCGTCCCGAGGAGTATGCGCGGCGATACCCCGCTCTCCGTGATCTTGTACCTCTTGTACTCCTCGGCGTCGGTCCACTCGTCGACGATGAGGAGGTCGCCCCTGTCGATGCCGACTTTTCCCGGGTCGAAGGGTTCCGTGGACTTGTGGCTCTCGATAAGGTACTTGTCCGTGAGGATGATGGCGGGCACCTGGTACTTCTCCGCCAGGTTGAAGGCCTCCATCGTCAGGTAGAAGCACTCGGCCACGTCTCCGGGGGCGACGACGACTCGCGGGAACTCCCCCTGAGATGCGTGGATGGTGAAGAGGAGGTCTGCCTGGGCCGAATAGGTCGCCATGCCCGTGCTGGGGCCGGGGCGCTGCCCGATCATCAGGACGACGGGGGTCTCGGTCATCGCGGCGAGGCCGAGGGCCTCCGTCATCAGGCAGAAGCCGCCCCCTGAGGTAGCGGTCATCGCCCTGACCCCCGCGTACGCTGCGCCCAAGACCATGGTGAGGGCGGCTATCTCGCTCTCCGGCTGGATGACGACCATCTCCGCCTCCATGTCCTTGGCCGCGAGGTAGTGGAGGACGGGGCTGGCGGGGGTCATCGGATAGGCGGCGTAGAACTTGCAGCCCGCCTGTATCGCGCCCAGGGCCACGGCGTCGTTCCCCGTCAACATGATCCTGCCCGGGTTCTCGCCCGAGGGCTCCAGACGACAGCGGAATCCGTCGCCGTAGTTTTCCCTGGCGTAGTCGAAACCCATCTCCACCGCCCTGTGGTTCATCTCGATGATGCCGCCCCTGCCGGCGAAGGTGTCCGAGATGACCCCCTTCATGATCTCAGCGTCGAACCCCACGAGCGCGATGGCCGCTCCGAGGGCGACCGTATTCCTCATGATGGAAGGCCCTCCGATCTCCTCCACGATGGCGTTGAGTGGAACCGGGTACATGTTGATGTCGCCGCGCTCCAGTTCTCCCTTGCTGAGTTCGGTCTGCTCGTCGTAGATGATGCCTCCTCCCTCTGTCAACTCGTCCTTGTGGAGGAGGATGGTCTCCTTGTTCAGCGCCAGCAGCAGATCGACGGTGTCCGCCTGGGAGTGGACCTCCTCGTCCGAGGCGCGTAGCACGTAGAAGTTGTGGCTCCCCCTAATGACTGAGGGATAGTCGTTCGCGCCGAAGACGTGGAAGCCGCCCCGCATGAGGGCCTTCCCTAGGAGGGAGCCGCTCCGAGTGATCCCCTGCCCTGCCTGGCCGCCCACGAGGAATGAGACGCTGTTATCCCTAAACCCAATGCACTTCATCGTGACAACTCCCCTACAATTTCACGCTCTTTATAGTCTTGAAAGGGTAGACGTTCTCGGCAAGCCCGAAGCACTCCTTGACCTCAATCACGTTCTTGACGGTTCTACTCTCTCTCGTTATCTCGTTCAAGTCATTGATCTTGGACTTGCCGTCTCGCTCCGATAGGTATAAAGATGCGGGGCGGAGTCCGACGTTGGCGCCGAAGCCCTGAGGGGCCTCCCGTTCGACCTCCGCCCTGTGCTTTGTCATGATCTCACAACTATAGTTGTTGGAAAAGATTTAAACCTGATGCAAAGAGAGCTTTTACAGAAGAGACATCGAGGTGTGTTGATATTGCCTAAAGTTACCGTCGACCTCGACAAATGCGAGGGCGCCGCAGTATGCGCTGAGGTCTGCCCCATGAACGTCTACGACATCGTCGAGATGCCCGAGTACAACAACGCGAAAAAGTCTAGCCCCACCCGCGTGGAAGACTGCATCATGTGCATGGCGTGCGTCAACGCCTGCCCCACTCAGGCCATCACCGTCGAGGAAGAGTAAGACCCGACCTGGTCTGTTTCTATACCCTGATTTTTGTTGTCGGGCTCTTGCAGGTGTCAGCGGATACGAACGGCCACAGCCCTGACGATGTCGGCGGTGTTCTCGCACCAGTCGGCGACGGTCTCCAGGGCGTCGAGGAACATGTTCAGCAGGATGAGGGCGCCCGTGGTGAAGCCCTCGAACTCCAGGGTGGCGAGGTGCTTCCTAGCGATGCTGTAGAGCTCGTCGATCTCCTCCTCCAGCATCTCGACCTCGTTGGCGAGGTTGATGGCCTCTCGGGGGTCGCTCGGCAGGACTTTTATGCATTTGGCGAGGATGGTGACGCAGTCGTTATTCGCCCTGCACATGTTCTGGGCGGCGGTTTTCATCTCCTCCGGCGCTTTCTCGAAGGGTATGATGGCCAGAATCCTCCCCGCCTCCCTCGCCCAGTCGGCCACCCAGTCGACAGCCCTGACGAGCTCCATTAGGTCGTCCCGCTCCTCGGGGAACATCTCGCTCTTGGTCAGCTCGTCCACCATCTCCCTCCTCAGCGCGTCCGCCTTCATCTCCATCTGGGACAGGCTTTCGAAGAGGGATTTCGAGTCGGCGGTCTCGCCCTTGGCCGCAGCCTCTACCATCCTGTAGAGGTCGCCCACGGCCTTCTTCGTCAGCTCTAGGTGGTTCTCCACCATCTCCAGAATCTTCTCTCCCCTCTTCGGAGCGAACCAACCGAACAGTCTCTTTGCCATTCTTCTCTGCCCTCCGATTTACGCAATCCTATTTAAATCATATACGCTTCTAGACTCGTTTGGCTTCATAACAGATACCACGCTATGACGAGAACGGGTATCGCGTGAAAGACGATCGCGACGAACAGGGTCCGCTTCGGCGAGGCCGAAACCGTCTCCGAGGTCCACCTCACCAATCTGCTGAAGGGTTTGATCAGCGGGAGGAAGATGAGGGCGCCTGTGACGTTTATCGAGAGGTGTACCAGCCAGACCCCCAGGGAGACTGGGTCCCCTGTGGCCAAGGCGGCCATCATCACGTCGAACACGGTCCCTATGTTCGCGCCCAAGATGTAGGGGAGCACGTAGTATTCAACGCCGATGACCCCCGTCGCCGCCAGGGGCACCAGCAGGGAGACCATCACGGTGGTGCTTGGTACGAGGACGGTGAACAGGAACCCCGCGATAAAGGACCTCACCGGCTTGGCGAAGGTGGCCCGGATGAGGTTCCAGGATCGGGGCATGCTGAAGATCGCCGTCATATACCTCTCCACGCCCCAGAGAGCTGTGATGAGCATGGCCCCCCCGATGATCAGCCCAATCCAGGCGGGGATGAACGCTAGGAGCACATCGATCCAGGGCGTCGCGACGTCAAGAAGATCGGGGATGAGCTTCAGCCAAGTGACCTTCACGAAGATGGAGCTCCCCCGCTGAGCGATCTTGGTGAAGGTGCCGAAGAACAGCTCGATGGGATAGAAGAGAAGCAAAGTAAAGAGGTTGTATAGGACATGGGACATCGTGACGTTGAAGCTGGCGGATAGCTGCCCCCTCTTTCTGATGTATCCCAGAACCGAGACTAGGAAGGGGGTCACGGTGGTCCCGATCTCCGCGCCTATGATGGTGGCGACGGCGAGGGACAGCGGCATGACCCCAGAGGAGACGAAGGCGACGATGATGGAGTCGAAAGCCCCGCTGCTGTGGAGGAGGGCCGTGGTGATCCAGCCGGCGAAGACGCCGCTCGTCGTGTCCCTGATGAGCAGGACGATCCTCTCCGCCAGGGACTCGCCCAGGATCACCGCCGATGACTTGATGAGCACTATGGAGGACACGAAGAAGTAGATCGCAACGAGCGAACCAACCGCGCCCTTGTTCCTGCTGCTCAAACCCCTCAAAAATAATAGGGTAAATAGGATAAAAACCTCATTTATATAATGTATATAGCCTATAACTCCCTCTATAGATTGCCCCTTCAGCCTGCCCGATACTGCTTATGGGTCGCCGAGGATGCCCGCGCCGAACCTCATCAGGAGGGCGTCCAGCCTCGAGAGGGGGAGCCCCACGACGTTGTAGAAGCAGCCCCTGATCTCCTCGACCAGGAGCGCGCCGACGCCCTGGATAGCGTATCCCCCGGCCTTCCCGAGGGGCTCCCCCGTCGCGACGTAGGCCGCGATCTCATCCTCGGATAGGGGTCGCATGCGGACAGCGGTTGCGACTACGTCCGCCTCCGTCCTGCCCGAGGCCGCGTCGACCACGGCGATCCCCGTCAGCACCCTGTGGACCGAGCCGCTGAGGGCCCTGAGCATCTCCTCCGCCTCGGAGGCGTCCCCCGGCTTCCCGAGAACCCTGCCGCCGATCACCACGACGGTGTCGGCGCCCACGACCAAGCCCTCCCCGAGCCGCTCAGCGACCCTCCTGGCCTTCGCGACGGCGTTCTCGATCACCTGCTCCTCCGGCCTCCCCGAGGCGCTCTCGACATCCCCGGGGTCGATGACCTCGAAGGGAACGCCGATCTGCTCCAGCAGCCTTCTCCTCCTCGGAGACGAGGAGGCCAACACGATTTTAAGCCGAGGGCTCATAGCTATCTACGCCCGGATAGAGATACGGGCACAGAGGTTTAAAACTGGTGAATGAGATGGAGCGGGTCTACTACGCGAGCATCGACTCCCCCATCGGCCCAATCTGGGCCGCTGCCACCGACGCCGGCCTCCTCCAGGTCCACTTACGGTGGTCCGAGGACGCCATTTTGAGTGCGATAAAACGGAGGATCGACGCGCAGATCATCCACGACCCAGGACGATTCGAGGAGCTCAGGGGACTGCTCGAGGCCTATTTCGATGGCGAGCGGGTCGCCTTCGACCTCCCTCTGGACCTGAGGGGGACGGATTTTCAAAAAACGGTCTGGCGCGCGATCCATAAGATTCCTTATGGGAAACTCTCGTCCTATGGGCGGCTGGCCGCGGCGGTGGGTCGGCCGAGGGCGGTGCGCGCCGCGGGAAACGCGGTGGGGGCCAACCCCCTGGCCATCGTCATCCCCTGCCACCGGGTCATAAGGTCCGACGGGAGTCTCGGGGGCTTCGGCGGCGGGCTGGACCTGAAGCGCTATCTCCTCGGCATCGAGGGAGTGCTGCCCCCGCCCGGGCGGAGGGACTTCCAATCTCTGGAGAGGGAGTATCCCCGGACGAGAAAGGATCTCCTCCGCTACTTCTTCGAATGAATCCGCTGATAAACCTCAGTATTATCCCGCGCGATGATCTCGGAAATGGAGCGATCCATGCGTCTCCAGATACTATTTTATTTTTGACGGGGTCTTTGTTGTTGAGCTGATGTTCATGAAGGCGCTGGAGGGCATCAGAGTCCTGGACCTGACCCATGCCATGGCGGGGCCCATCTGCACCATGTTTCTGGGCGCCATGGGCGCCGAGGTCATCAAGATCGAGCCGCCGTGGGGGGAGATGACCCGGATGTTCCCGCCCCTCGTCAAGGGTGTGAGCCCCTACTTCGCGTTCCTCGACCGGAACAAGAAGGGGGTCACCCTCAACCTGAAGCATCCGAAGGGACTGGATATGTTCAAGGAGATGGTGAAGAAGTCGGACGTCGTCGTGGAGAACTTCTGGCCGGGGACCATGGACGTCCTCGGCCTCGGGTGGGAGACGCTGAGAGAGCTGAACCCTGGTATCATCTTCGCCTCCATCTCCGGCTTCGGCCAGACGGGGCCGTGGTCCAACCGTCGGAGCTTCGACCCCATCGCCCAGGCGGCCAGCGGCTACATGTGGCTGATGAAGGACAGCATCGACCCCGAGGGGCCTCCCCACCAGGCGCCGGAGGCCATCGCCGACACCATCCCCGGATTCTCAGCCCTCATCGGCATCCTAGCGGCCCTCGTCCACCGATCCAAGACGGGGAGGGGACAGCGAATAGATGTGGCGCAGATGGACGCGATGATCGCCGTCTCGCCCAGCTTCTCCTTCTGGACCCTGGCCAGAACCACCTTCAAGAGGGCCGTCTCCGGCTACGGCGTCCGGGTCTCAGGCTGTCACAAGGCCAAGGACGGCTACGTCATGTTCAGCCTCCCGCCCGGCCGCATCACCGACTGGTTCAGGGAGCTGATCGGGATGGAGGAGCTGACGTGGGACGCCGTCGCCGCCTGGGTTGCCGAGAGGACCGTGGACAAGGTTGTCGAACTCCTCGTGAAGGCGGGCATTCCCGTGGCCCCCGTCCACGACCTCGACGACGTCCTGGCGAACGAGCAGGCCCGGGCCCGGGAGATGTTCGTCAAGGTGGAGCACCCAGTCCTCGGCGAGACCACGCTCCCCGGGTTCCCCATCAAGTTCTCCGAGACCAAAGGGGACATGACGACCCCCGCCCCCCTCCTCGGGCAGCACAACGTCGAGGTATACTCCGCGCTCCTGGGCCTCTCCGAGGACGAGGTCGAGGCGCTGAGGAAGGAGGGCGTCATCTAGCCCCTGTCGAGGAGGGCCGTGTAGGCGTCGAGGTGCCTATCCACAACCCGTCCCAGCTCATGGACCTCAGAGACATACGCGTACCCTTTCTCTCCCCGCTCCCTCCATCTGTCGTCCTCCAGCAGGAAGCGGAGCCCCTTATCCAGATCCCCGTCGATGACGTGGTAGCCGAACTCGCTGGCGAAGCCGTCGGGGTTGTGGAAGCTGAGGATGGCACACCTGTAGGCGGCCGCCTCGAGGAACGAGACGGGGAGGCACTCGCTGACGCTCGTGTTGATCAAGACCCACGACCGCTCCAGCACCCGCTGCTTCTCGGCGCCCGTCGCGAAGCCGGGCATCTCCAGATTCGGCACGTCGCCGTAGGCCCGTCTCAGTTGCCGGTCTCTCTCCTCGCTGTGCGCCCTCCCGAGGGCTATGAACCTCACCTGGGGGAACCTCCGGGCCAGCTCGAAGAAGAGCTCGGGTCGCTTCTCCCCGTCGAACCTCCCGAGGAAGCACGCCGTCGGCTCCTCTGCCTTCTCGGGCCTTCTCTTCGGCACCTCGACGGGGTTCGGCAGGAAGCCCGGGGTCTCCGTCAGGCCGTAGAGCTTCTTCACCTTCGGGATGATGTACCGCGCTTGGCAGTAGACGGCGTCCATCCGCCTCACGGTCTCCTTGAGCACTCCGTCGAAGAGGGCGTTGAAGACCCTCCGCCTGAGGGGGTAGAACCGGTTCACCCTCCTCCAGTCTTCTTTGGTCTTCGGGTTCTGGCTCGTCACCATGTGCCTCCGATGGGGCATCGCTTTCAGGGCGATCTTGGAGCCCCAGCTCGGCTCCTCGGAGTGGTAGATGTCGGCGTCGCAGCGTCTGTAGAGGTTGCCGGTGAACGGGTACCTGTAGATGGGGAAGCTGAGCACCCTCATCCCGTCGAGGGCCTCGACGGGCCTCTGCTCCGAGCCCCAGGGGACGACCACGGATACACGCACGCCGCGCTTGGAGAGTGCGGCCCCTAGGGTCCTGGTGCACTTCCCGAAGCCCCCGTATCTCCCCCAGGCGAACAGCTCGGTGGCGACAAAGCAGACGGAGAGGTCCATCGAGCACAACTCATTTGAGGATGGAATTAAATTGATCTACAGCCTCCCCCAGGGTAGAGGACCCATCCTTGAAGGTTCTCACGATCACGTCGAGCTTCCCCCGATACATGGGCGACTACTATGGCAACTTCATCTACGCCCTGTGCCGCACGCTCACGCAAAAGGGGATCAACGTAGTCGTCCTCGCCCCCCCAGCAGGTCGACGGCGGGTTCCCTCGCCGACATCGAAGTGAAGCGCTTCCCCTTCATGCCCTCCCAGCGGCTTGAGACCCTACCGGAGCAGACCCTGAAACACCTCTCTCCGAGGGAGCTGCCCCAGCTCCTCTCCTATCTCTGCTCCGCCTACCTCCACGCGATCGGAGAGTCCGCAGACGTCGTACACGCCCACTTCGCCATCCCCATGGGCTTTCTCGCCGCCCTCAGCCCCCGGAACACGCCGCTGGTGATCACGTGTCACGGGAGCGACTGCACTCTCCCCCTCGCAAAGCCTGCGTACATGGGTTTCGTGAGGTACGCCCTGAGGAAGGCGTACAAGGTGGTCGCGGTCTCCAAGTTCATCAGGGACCTCACCCTCAGGCTGGGCGCCCCCGAGGAGAGAGTTGAGATCATCTACTTCGGCATAGACCCGGAGAAGTTCAAGCCGGCGTCGGACAAAGGCGCGCTGCGAGAGGAACTCGGAATCCCCGCGGGGCACCTCGTCGTCGGCACCCTGGGGCGCCTCGTCCCGGAGAAACGGGTCGAGGATCTGATCAGGGCCGCTGCGAGAGTCAACAGGAGGATGGACGCGTTCTTCGTCGTTGGCGGGGACGGCCCTCATCGTCCCTTCTTGGAGGAGCTTGCGGAGAAGCTGAACGTCGAGAACATCAGGTTCATGGGCGAGATCAGGGACGCCGCGAGGTTCCACCAGCTCTGCGACATCTTCGTCCTCACCTCTGTCCGGGAGGGGCTGTCCGTCGCCCTCCAGGAGGCGATGGCGACGGGCTGCGTCCCGGTCGCGGTCAACGGCTACGGCTGCCCCGAGCTCGTAAAGGACGGCGAGAACGGCTACCTCTTCGAGCCCCTGGACATCGAGGAGCTGGCGGAGAAGGTCCTGAAGACGGCAGACAGCCTCGAGCTGGGCCGGAGGGCGTAAGGTGGAGGGGAAGTATTTTCTGACGGGTCCCCCGGGCTCGGGCAAGTCGACGGTGATGCTCAGGTGCGTTGAGCGGCTCCGCGGACTCGGGTTCGCCGTCGGCGGCATCGCGACCCCCGAACTCCGAAGAGGCGGCCGCAGGATCGGCTTCGAGGTCGTCGACCTCGCCTCGGGGCGGAGGGCGCTCCTGGCGGGGGTTGATGTCGCCTCGAGGTTCAGGGTGGGGCGATACGGCGTCGACCTGGCGGGGTTCGAGTCGGTGGCGCTGCCCGCGTTGGATTACGCCGAGGAGAGCTGCGATGTGGTCTGCATAGACGAGATCGGCCGCATGGAGTTCTTCTCAGAGCCCTTCAAACGGAGGATTGAGCGGCTGATGAGGGAGCCGAAGCCCATGGTCGCCGTGCTCCACCACAGCTACGTTGGGGCATACGGCGGATGGGGGACGCTGTTCCACGTCTCGCCCGAGAACCGGGAGCGGCTCACGCGCGTCGTCGCGGCGCGCCTAGAAGACCATTTGAGGAAGCGGCACGCTTAAGCCTGTTAATCTATTAATTTCCACGGGGGATCACGATGAGGACGACGGCCGGCGTCGACGAGGCAGGAAGGGGGTGCGCCATCGGCCCCCTCGTCATCGCGGGCGTCCTCATCGCCGAGGACAGGGTCGACGATCTGCGCCTCATGGGCGTCCGCGACTCGAAGCGGCTGTCGCCCAAGAGACGCGAAGCCCTGGCAAAAGAGATAGAGGCGATGGCCCTCAGGTGCGTCTACTTTGACCTCCCGCCGCGGGTCATCGATCGCGTCGTCGAGCGGAACGAGAAGCTCCGCAAGCTCAACTACTTGGAGGCTATGGCGATGGCGCGGGTCATCCGCGACCTGCGGCCCGACCGGGTCTACGTCGACCCCTCCGATGTGGTTCCCGAGCGGTTCGCGAGGCAGATCCTGAGGGTTCTGCCGGAGAGGCCGGAGATGGTCTGCGAGCATCGAGCCGACGCGAACTACGCCGTGGTCTCGGCGGCCTCCATTCTCGCCAAGGTGCGGCGGGACCGGATCGTGGCGGAGCTGAGGCGGCGGCACGGCGACTTCGGGTCCGGCTACTGCAGCGACAGGAGGACCATATCCTTCCTGGAGGCGTGGTTCAGGGAGAGGGACTGGTGCCCCCCCTTCATCAGGGCGTCATGGGCGACGGTCAAAAGGGTTCGCGGCCTCGTCTAGCCCCTGTATCTGGCGACCGCCATGGCGTGGTCCCGCTCGTAGGGCTTCAGCTCCACCACTTCCAGGACCTCGAAGCCGCGCGTCCTCAGCCCTTCGACCTGCTCGTCGTAGACCTGCTGAGGGGGGAGGGTGACGTCGACGCTGCGGGATTTTATCGCCATCATCGCCCAGCCCGTCGGCTTCAGGTAGAGCTCGGCGTTCTTCGCCACGATCAGCGCTTGGTCGGGCTGGGCCACATCGGCGTAGATGAGGTCCACCCGCGGCACCAGCGCGGAGTAGGACTCGGGGCGGCGGGCGTCCCCCAGTATCGGCGATATGTTCCCCCGATACCTAGACAGGTTGTCGATGAGGTCGCGGAGGGGGCGGTGCGCGAAGTCGACGCCCCAGACGTGCCCCTCCGGCCCGACGATGTCCGAGACATGGGAGCATGTCGTCCCGGACGCGACGCCGAGGTATAGCACCCTGCTCCCCGGCGAGAGGGGCACGTTCCTGATGCCCTTCAGGATGGCGGCGGCCAGCTTGCTCCGGTACGGGCTCCACGCGCGGTACTCCCTGTCGCCGTCGCGTATGAGCTGCTCGCCGTAGACGGTGCGGCCCGGCGTCAGGTTCAGGGTGGCGAGAACCCGTTTCTCGCCCAGGGCGATCTCAAATATCCCTGGCGAGAGTTCCCTGATCTCCATACGGGTTGTGACCTCCTCGCCTCTTCGTAGAATAAGGGCGTAGGGGCGGCTCTACTGCGCCTCTATGCTCTGCTCGATCATCTTCGCCTGGTCGACGGCGAGCTTCTGGAGCCACGACATGGGCGTCCTCAGCTCGCCCACCCTCTTCGCGAAGTGGTGGCAGTTGATGTAAGCTGCCGTGTTGCAGACGCGAGTGAAGAAATCCTTGGTCACGTGGACGCCGCAGTCCTGCAGGTAGGGGCAGTCCTTCCTCTTCAGCTTCTGCTGGAGTACCTCTGAGAGCGTCGCCATCTACATCTCACTCCGCCGGGCGATCATCCACCTATGATATGTGTCGGTAATCTAGTATGTAAATCTTTCATGCAGTTCCGTATCAGCGATCCATAACACTTTTCAGGAGCATCTGGGTCGATCCGAGGCTGATTCGCATATTTTAAGTATAGGTTGCGAATGTTTAAAGGGGACAAGCATGTCTGAGGACGAGCGTATCTACGTGGGCTCGAAGCCCATCTTGAGCTACGTGACAGCGGTCGTAACAGCGCTTCAGCGGGCCGACAGCGTCAAGGTCCTCGCGCGGGGCAGGGCCATCAGCAGCGCCGTCGACGTCGTCGAGGTCACGAAGAGGAGCTTCATGACTGACATCGCCGTCGACGACATCTCCATCGGCACCGAGAGGCTCGGCGAGGGCGACGCCGCAAGGAACGTCTCGACCATCGCGATAACGTTGTCACGACAGAAAAGCTGAAACCGCAGTCTGCCTGGGACTAGAGCCGATCCGAGAGCACCGAGGACCCTAGAGAATTATTTGTGACTGTTTTTCCTCCTCACCCTCTCCATCTTGGAGTCCAACTCCCTCCTCAGCTGGGCTCCGATGGACTTCCCCGAGAAGGCGTCTGCCCTGGCGGCGATCGCCAGTTTCGCGGCGAGGCTGCGTGCCGCCCGGCCTCGCATCCGGCGGGGGGCGTTGTGGACGACCGGGTGCTGGAAGATGAGGCCGTGCTTGGGAGGCCTGGCCCCGGACCTCAGGGCTCGGAACATCGCCTTCTCAGCCCCGAGGAGCTGGATGGTGCTCGCGGGCATCATCGACAGCTTCCTCAGCCCCCCGGCCTTCTCGATGAGTCTCGCCGCCAGCATGGGGCCGGCGACTTCGGAGAGGTTGGGGGCGACCTCCTTCGCGAGGTCGGACAGGTACTCCTCAAGGCTGCGTCGATACCCGTATAGGGCTAGGAGATGCTCCGAGAGTCTCCTGACCGGCGCGAGGTCCTCCGGACCCAGCGGCGCGCCCATGGAGCCCCGCGCGGCCTCCGCGACCCTCTCCGCCTTCGCCCTCGGGAGGCCCGCGTCGGAGAGGGCCTCCGGCGTGAAGCTGCCTCGATCCCCCAGGGCGCCGACTATCTTGGCGTAGGTTCTGTGGTCCTCGACCAGGCGGTTGAGCTCGGGGAAGTGGACGCCGTACCACTCCCTCAGCTTGCTGGAGAGGGCGTTCAGCGTCTTGTCGAGCTCGCCGATGGCCTGGACCGTCCGGTTTATGAGGGCCTCCCGCTCCGAGAGGGCTCTCCCTACGGCCCTCCTCGCCATCAGCACCGAGACCTCGTGGCTCAGCGCGTGGAGCTGAGAGGCGTCCTCCGCTACCCCCAGGTCCGCCGCGAGCTTTTCGAGGTTCTCCCGGACGAAGTTGGCGGCGTCGGTCACGGTGCTGACCTCGACCTCCACATCCCATCGGCGCGCCACCGCCTCCGCCAGGGCCTTGTTGGTGAAGACGAATCTGTTGAACCCTCTCTGGATCAGCTTCTCGACGGTCTCCTCGACCTCCCTCGTCACCTCGCCGTCCTGCTGCCTGCTCAGCGCGGCGGCGATCTGCTTCGGGTCCGGGGGGTACAGGGTCCTCTCCACGATCTCGTTGGTTTCGTTGATGCCGAAGACGCCGAGGATTGATTCTTCGACGTAGATCCGGTGGACCTGGGGCCTCTTCATGCTCAATTTTTAGTTTCTCCGAAGGTTTATCTAAGGCGTACGCGAGTAGTTGAAAACAAGATGTCCCAATTAAGCTTAGCCGTGGACCTCGCGGGCCTCAGGCTGCGGAATCCGGTCATGAACGCGGCGGGCGTCCTCGGGATGTCCGCGCCGCTGCTGAGGCGCGTCTACGAGGGCGGCGCGGGGGGTGTGGTGACGAAGAGCGTGGGTCCGAGGCCTCGCGTGGGGCATCCGAACCCGACGGTGGCGGCGGTGGAGGGG
>QMXQ01000012.1 GCA_003662205.1 Candidatus Bathyarchaeota archaeon | reverse complement strand
TCGACCCCATCGAGAAGAAGCCCCTCGCCCACTTCCACCCGGGGAGCCTCGCCTTCTCCATCAGCGGCGTCGGCTGCAGCTTCACCTGCCCCTGGTGCCAGAACTGGCACCTGTCGACGGCGAAGCCCGGCGAGCTCCCGACCCGGTACGTGGCGCCGGGGGAGGTGGTCGCCATGGCGAGGAGGCAGGACTGCACCAGCATCGCCTACACCTACAACGAGCCCCTCATCAACCTCGACTACGTGGAGGACGTCGCCCGCCTCGCCCATAAACGGGGCATGAAGAACGTCCTCGTCACCAACGGGTACATCTCCAAGCCCGCCCTGAGCCGGGTCGTGGACGTCATCGACGCCGCCAACGTCGACTGGAAGGCCTTCAACGAGGAGTTCTACCGCAGATACTGCAGCGCCGACCTCCAGAGCGTCCTGGACGCGACGGTGGAGATGAAGCGGCGGGGCGTCCACGTGGAGGTCACCTTCCTCATCATCCCCGAGACCAACGACAGCGAGGAGGAGACCCGGAGGATGGCCCGCTACCTCGTCGACGAGCTCGGCCCGGACACCCCCCTCCACCTGAGCAGGTTCTTCCCCCACTACAAGTTCACCCATGTCCCCCCGACGCCGGTCCAGACCCTCGTCAACGCCAGGCGCATCGCCATGGAGGAGGGCGCCAGGTACGTCTACGTCGGCAACCTCCCCCTCACCGAGTACGAGCACACCTTCTGCCCCGCCTGCGGCAAGGCCGTCATCGAGCGCAGCGGGTACACCATCACCGGCTGGCACCTCGACGGCGAGAACAACTGCGAATACTGCGGGGAGCCCATCCCCATCGTCGGGAGCCGCGAGGTCCACAGGAACCCCCTGATGTTTTGAGGGCGGAACCTTTTTCTCCCCACGCCCGGGATATAGGCTATAACCCTGGAGGCAGGAACCCCCTATGAGGATCGAAAGGTGAAGACGAGGGTCGCCGTCATCGGATGCGGGGCGTGGGGAACCCAACACGCCCGGGTATACCAGGAGCTGGACTCCACCGAGCTCGCGGCCGTCTGCGACCTCGACGAGGCTAGGGCGAAGACCGTGGCCGACCGCTACGGCGTGGACGCGTACACCGAGTACGGGCGTCTGCTGGAGCGGCGGGATGTCGAGGCGGTCTCCATCTGCACCCCCACCGTCACCCACGCGGAGGTAGCGCTCTGGGCCATCGAGGCGGGGAAGCACATCCTCATAGAGAAGCCCATGACGAACCTGGTCTCGGAGGCGGAGGAGGTGATCAGGGCGGCGGAGAAGGCAGGCGTCAAGCTCATGGTGGGATTCGTCGAGCGCTTCAACCCCGCGGTGCGGAAGACCGTGGAGCTCATCAAGGCCGGCGAGATAGGGGAGGTCATCCTCGCCCACGTCCGGAGGGTCTCCCGGCGGCCGGACAGGGTGGGGGACGTCGGCATCGTGAAGGACCTCGCCATCCACGACATCGACGTGGTCTGCCAGCTCTTCGAGGACCCGGTGTCGGAGGTCTACGCCATCGTCGGGAGCATCGCCCACAAATTCGAGGACTACGCGGACATCCTCTTCCGGTTCGGCGGCGGCAGGAGCGCCTTCATAGAGACGAACTGGCTGACGCCCCGGAAGGTGCGCCGCCTCGTCGTCACCGGCACCGAGGGCCTCATCAACGTCGAGTACATCACCCAGAGGATATCCATCGAGAAGGGGACGGAGGTGAAGGAGCCCCTGCTGGAGACGAGGGAGCCCCTGAAGATAGAGCTCGAACGCTTCTCCCGGTCGATCCAGAACGACGAGCCGCCGAGCCCCTCGGGCGAGGAGGGGCTCAGGGCGCTATCCCTCTGCGAGGCGGTGCTGAGGTCGGCGGAGACGAACAGGCCCGTGAGGATGGGGGATGTGTAGCGTGGTTTTGGAGTTACCTGCGGAACAGCTGAGGGAGCGGCTGAGGCGGGGGGAGATCACGGTGGCGGTCTACGGCCTCGGGCACGTCGGCCTCCCTCTAGCCGTCGCTTGGATGGAGGCGGGCGCCAGGGTGATCGGCGTGGACATCGACGAGGAGAAGGTTAAAGCACTGAACAGGGGCGAGACACCCACGGAGGAGCCCGGCGTGGCCCAGGCCATAAAGCAGTTCAGGGCGGCGGGCGTATTCGAGGCAACGACGGACACCGTAGGCGCCTCAAGGGACGCCGACGTAAAACTGGTCGCCGTCCCGACCCTTCTAGGGGAGGATAAACGGTTCGACGGTGCCGCGCTCCTGCGGGCCCTGAGGGATGTGGGCCGAGGGCTGAAGAGGGGGGACTTGGTCGCCGTCGAGTGCAGCGTCCCCCCCGGCTTCACTGAGACGACGGGACGTGCCGTCCTAGAGGCGGAGAGCGGCCTGGAGGCGGAGGCCGACTTCGGCCTGTGCGCCAGCCCCGAGAGGATATACGTGGGGCGCGCCCTGGAGGACATAAGGCGTAGATACCCCAAGGTCGTCGGCGGCGTCGGGGAGAGGAGCACCGAGGCCCTCGCCACCCTTTACGAGGTGGTGGCAGAGAGGGGCGTCGTCAAGATGAGCAGCGCCACGGCGGCCGAGGCCTCAAAGCTGTTTGAGGGCGTCTACAGGGACGTGAACATAGCGCTGGCGAACGAGCTGGCGAAGCTCTGCCAGGCGATCAGCGTGGACTACATGGAGGTGCGGGAGGCGGCGAACAGCCAGCCCTTCTGCCACCTCCACATCCCCGGCTGCGGCGTCGGCGGCGTCTGCATCCCCTACTACCCCTACTTCGTCGCCGAGGCCGCCTCCAAGAGGGACGTCGACCTTCCCCTGATCCTCACGGCACGCAAGATCAACGAAGATATGCCCCGATACGCCGTTGACCTCGCCGTGAAGGCCGCCGAGGAGGTGGGCATCGACCTCGGCCGGTGCAAGGTCGCCGTCATGGGCCTCGCGTTCCGAGGCGGCACCTCGGACGCGAGGAACTCCCCCGCATACGAGATCGCCCGCTGTCTCCAGAGGCTCGCGGCCTCCATCGTGGTCCACGACCCCCTCATACGCCGCGACGAGAGGCTCCAGCGGATGTCGATCCCACTCGTCTCCTCCCCTTCCGAGGCTTTTAAGGACGCTTCGGTGGTCGTCTTTGCGACGGACCATGACGAGTATCGAAGGCTGGACCTTGGGAGGCTCGCGGAGCAGCTGACGAGGCCGGCGGTCATAGTGGACGGGCGCTCCCTGTTCAGATCGGTGGACCTGCCTCCGGGTGTCCGCTACGTGGGCGTAGGAAAAGGGGCCTAGGAGGTATCTTCAAGAAGGAAAACGGGGCGGTGGAAAACGTTTAAAAACAGTATGCCGTATAGGCTGTGAGGTGACTTGATGAACATCGCCTTCGTTCTCATCAACACGGATATGGGGTCTGAAGCCGAGGTGAGCAAGGCACTCCGGGAGATCGAGGAGGTGAAGGACGTCTACGGCGTCTACGGCGTCTACGATCTCGTCGTGAGGCTCGAGGCCGAGTCGATGCAGCAGCTCAAGGACGCCATCGGGAACAAGATCAGGCGTCTGAAGAACGTCAGATCGACGCTGACGATGATCGTGATCGAGTGAGCCTTCTTCTATATGTGGCCCAGCTCCCTGAGCTTCGCGAGGACGATTCCAGCGTTCTCCTCCGCCGTGTTCTTCTCCGTGTCCACCACGACCTCGGGGTTGGGCGGCTCTTCGTAGGGATCTCCGATGCCCGTCATGTTCGTGATCTCCCCCGCCAGCGCCCGTTTGTAGAGCCCCTTCGGATCGCGGCGGATGCAGGTCTCCAGGGAGCACTTGACGTAGACTTCGATGAACTTGTCGCCCACCAGCTCCCGGGCCGCGGCGCGCGTGTGGATGTAGGGGGAGACGAGGCAGACGAGCACCGCCACGCCGTTCCTGGCCAGGAGCTCGCTGACGTATGCCACCCGCCTGATGTGGATCGCCCTGTCCTCGGGGCTGAAGCCGATCTCGGGGTCGAGCTTCTTCCTCAGGTCGTCGCCGTCGAGCAGCTCCACCCTGCGCCCGAGGCTCAGGAGCTCCTTCTTCACGAGGCGCGCTATGGTCGTCTTACCCGATGCCGGGAGACCTGTGAACCATAAGACGAAACCCTTCTCCAATATCTACACATCCAATCAGCATCCCTTAACCGGGGCGGAGGGGATAAATAACTTTCTTTCACCCCTTGACCAGGTCATAGAGGACATACAGTATCTGCTTCAGGTGCCTCGTCCGGATGCGCCGGCCGCCCTCCCTCCTCTCCCGTATGGTGACCGGCACCTCTGCGACGCGCGCCCCGAGCCTGCGGGCCTCCAGGACGAAGGTTCCGCATAGGCAGGAGCCGTGGAGCTTCATCCCCTCGGCGACGCCCTTCCTGATCGCCCTGTATCCGGTGCTCGCGTCCGTGCAGTCGACCTTCAGGCGGGTCAGCGCCGTGATCACCCTCTCGCTGAAGTGGGGGAGGGAGGGTCTTCTCCCCAGCACGAGGTCGGCCCGGCCTTCCGCGATGGGCTCGACGAGGCGCGGGATCTCCGAGGGGTCGTGCTGCCCGTCCGCGTCCAGCGTGACCAAGACCTCCCCCTTCGCCTCCTTCAGCCCGCGGGCGGTTGCCGCCAAGACCCCCAGGTTGCGTTCGTGCCTGATGACCGTGGCTCCGGCTTCGGCGGCGACGGCGGCTGTGTTGTCCGTGCTCCCGTCGTCTACGACGACGACCTCATCCGCGTGGGCCAGGGCGCCCCTCACGACTTCGCCGATGGTTCTCTCCTCGTTGAACGCGGGGATGATGGCGGAGACGGAAGGTCTGTGCTATTCCCTCCGCGCCTTCAAAGGGGTTTACCCCTCGCCCTTCATCTGCCTGAGCCTGTAGGCTATGAGCTGCCTGACGCCCTTCCTGACGCTCCACCCGGGCCTGTATCCGAGCGTCTTCTCGATCTTATCCAGCCTGTAGCTGAACCTCTTCGTCTCGCCGGGCCTGGGGGGGAGGTGGACGGCGCTGGCGCCCCTACCCGAGGCCTTCTCGATCTCCTCGGAGACGATCTCCGCGAGGCGCCCGATCTTGACGGTCTCGCCGCCCACGTTGAACGCCTCCCCGCCGATCCCCTCCGTCTTGAGGGCGAGCTTGATGGCTTGGACGATGTCCTCGACGTGGACGAAGTCCCTGCTGCTCTCCCCGTCGCCGTAGATGGTGAGGGGCTCCCCGCCGAGACCCTGCCTGACGAACTTCGGTATCACCGTCTCCCAGTGGGTGTACAGCCCTACGCCGAAGACGTTTCCGAATCGGAGGCTGACCGTCTCCATGCCGTGGTTCATGTGGTAGCACTCCATCAGCTTCTCGCCGGCGAGCTTCGTGACCCCGTACAGGTTGAGGGGGCGGAGCGGATGCTCCTCGTCCACGGGTATCTCCACCGGCGTCCCGTAGACCGCGGCGCTCGAGCAGAACACTACCCGTTCGATGTCGAGCCTCCTCGCCGCCTCCAGCACCTGATGCGTCCCGTAGATGTTGACGGAGATGGCCTCCTCCGGGCGCTCCCTACAGAGGACCAGCCCCGGCATGGCCGCGAGGTGCGCCACCGCGTCCGCGCCCTCGAAGCTCCCTTCGAGAAGCTCCCGGTCCCTTATGTCGCCTTCGACGAGCTCAAGGTCGGGATGGTCGAGCGCCCTCAAGTATCGGTAGTCCCCCTTCGTCAGGTTGTCGATGGAGACCACGGACGCCCCCTCGTCCAGGAGGCTCCGCACCAGCGTGGAGCCGATGTAGCCCGCCCCGCCCGTCACCGCGACCCGCATCTACGCCTCCTCAGAGAATTCATAGCGAATCCGGATTAAAAAAGGGGAGGGCTACTTCGTCCAGTAGATGGTCGGCAGTATAGCGTCCCTCTTCGCCTCGATGCGGTCCCTGTACTCCATCAGCTTGGACAGGGTTATCCTCAGCTCCTGGTCGAGGGAGTGGATCGGCTTGAACCCGAGCCTGCGGAGGTGCTCGTGGTCTGGATTGTAGTAGTGCTCCTCCGCCTCCAGCCGCGGGTTCTCGATGTTCCAGATCTTCGCCTCGATGCCGAGCTCCCCCGCCACCTTCACCACGTGCTCCGCGAGCTCGTTGACGCTGTAGCACTCGTCGAACTGGTTGAAGACGCGATACTCGCCCTCGTCGGGCGGGTTCTCCGTCGCGATGGTGAGGCACTGCATGCTGTCCCGGAGGGCGATGTACCCCCGGGTCTGCCCGCCCTTGCCGTAGGGGGTCAGCTCGTGGCCTATGACCGCCTGGGCGCAGAACCTGTTGAGGGCGGTGCCCCAGCACTGGTCGAAGTCGAAGCGGGTGAGGAGGTCGTCGTTGACCATGTCGTCGGTGACGATGCCGTGGACGACCCCCTGCATGATGTCGGTGCTCCTGAGCCGCCATATCTTGCAGGCGAACATGATGTTGAAGGTGTCGTGCACCTTCGTCAGGTGGTACCAGCTACCCGGCTGCCTGGGGAAGGGGAGCCTGTCCCTGCGCCCCCGGTACTCGATCTCGAAGAAACCCTCGGGGATGTCCAGGTTCGGCGTCCCGTACTCGCCCATGGTCCCCAGCTTGAGGAGGTGACAGTCGGGCGCGTGCTTGTGCATCGCGAAGAGGATGTTGTTGGTGCCGATGATGTTGTTCATCTGGGTGTAGTTGCAGTGCTCGACGTCGATCATGCTGTAGGGCGCCGACGGGATCTCCCCCAGGTGGACGATGGTGTCGGGCCTCTCCTTCTTGATGACCAGCTCGGTGAAATCGTAGTGGGTGAGGTCGCCCTCGTAGAACTCGATCTCCCTGCCCGTCGCCCTCTTATACGCTTTGAGCCTCTGCTCCATGGATCTGATGGGGGTCGCGGACCACGACCCCAGCTCCTTGACGTTCCTGCGCCTTGAGAAGTTGTCCACCCCGCAGACCTCGTGCCCCCTGCCCGAGAGGTGCATGGCGAGGGTCCAGCCGAGGTAGCCGTCCATCCCCATGATCATAACCTTCATGATCCTTCACCTAGTTCACTGCTCTGAATTAGATATTACCACCACTCAATAGTAATTAACATGTTTAAGAAGTTTGTGGAGGAATGGGCGGCCTCAGCAGCCTTTAATATCCAACCAAACCAGATCATTATCGAGCAAAGATGGAGCAGCGGATCAACAAGGTCAAGTTCCTCCTGATGAACATGGGCCTCAACGAGTACCAGGCATCCGCCCTATCACACCTGCTGTACCTGGGCGAGACGAAGGCGATGACGCTGAGCAAGGCGAGCGGCGTCCCCAACGCCCGGATCTACGGCGTCCTGGACGAGCTCGTCCAGAGGGGGCTGGTGACCGTCAGGCCGGGGCGCCCCGCCCTCTACTCACCCATGACGCCGACCGACATCGCCAACGCCCTCATCGCCGACGCCCGTGACGAGATCCGCAGGAGGCTCAGGGTCATAGAGTCCTACACCGACGAGTTCACCTCCGCCGCGGAGGAGGTCTTCATGAAGGGCGGAAAAGCAGAGGCCCGGGTCCCCCTCCTTCGCATCGTGAGCGTCGGAGACGTCTCCATCGACGAGACGAAGAAGCTCTACCGCGGCGCCAAGAGGGAGATCCTAGTCCTCACCCGGGCGATGGAGTACTTCCCCGAGGTCATCGACGACCTGGAGGCAGCCGCCTCCCGCGGCGTCTCCATCCGGATCCTCATGATGTCGGCCAAGCGGCTGAGCGACGACGACCGGAGGAAGCGGGACGAGGTCATCGGAAAGATGAGGAAAATCCTGGGCGGGGCCGCGGAGATACGGGTCTCCGACGAGGTGATCATCCGCGGCTGCATCGTAGACCCCGAGGGAGGCGGGAGGGCCCTCTTCCTCGTCGAGGAGGTGGGCGTACCCTTCTTCCTCAGGGAGGCAGCCATCACCGCTCATCCGGGGGTCGTCAAGGGTCTGGCGAGCATGTTCGACCTCATGTGGCGGTTCAACTCCCGCAGCCCCGACCTCGCCGAGAACGTTTAGATCCCGCCTTGTCCGTGGGTCCGCCCTTGGATCCCCTCTCGGCGGCCTCCACGGGTATGGGCTCTATGCCCAACTCCTTAAACCTTGAGAGAAACCAGCTCCTGTAAGGATCGCCCTTCAATTTATCCACTTGAATCAGACGGGAGAGATAAAGATGAATTATTAATCGGTTGTGTGCCCTCTTTTCTCTCGTCCCACGGACAGTTCACTATGCGAAAACGACGGAGAGCTGAGCGAATGGCGGCTCATCAATTATTTATATTCCACGTCTCAGCTAACCATTACCCGGGTTGATGAGATGCCCTTCTGCCCTAACTGCGGACGAGAGGTGCCCCGAGGAGCTGTCTACTGCCCTTTCTGCGGCTCGCAGGTGCGTAGGGGGGCTGAGGAGGACTGGAAGGTGGGCACGGGCCTGGATCTGCTGATGATGGACCGCGAGGTCCAGTGGAACTGGGGGAGCCGGCTGGTCGCCTATATCATCGACTCCATCATAGTCGGCGTAACAGCCGCCGTCATCGGCTGGCTGCTGACCTTCCCCCTCATCATCGGCGCGCTGATTAACGGGCGGTGGTGGACGTGGAGGGGCGTCTTCGGCCTCCCTCTCTCCATGGGCGTCGTCCAGGTGCTCTACTTCACCCTCATCGAGGGGGGATACGGCGCCAGCATCGGCAAACAGTTCATGGGGCTGAAGGTCGTCGACGCCGAGGGCAATCCCCCCTCCTTCATGAAGGCCCTGATCAGGAACATAAGCAAGGTCTACTGGGCGCTGCTCCTGCTCGACATCCTCATCGGACTGCTGTCCCGCTTTGACCCACGGCAGAAGTACACGGACCAGATCGCAGGGACGAAGGTCATCAGCCTCAGAGGCAGACCTCCAGGCGCGCCGGCTGCGCGCAGACCCGCGGGGGAGAGGAGGTACGCGCCGCCCCCGAGGAAGAGGGACGATCCCCTGGGCGGGGTCAGCGCCGGCGTCATCCTCATCATCCTGGCCTCGGTCTTCATCCTCCACCCCGGCATCCCCTCCGAGGTCCTCACGTGGCTGAGGGGATGGGAGAAGGCGGGACCCGCCATGATCCCCACCCCGCTCATCCAACCCCTCATATGGCTACTCTCAGCCCTGGGTGTCTGGAGCCTAGCCCTCGCCGTCATCCGGGTCGTCTCGGGGGTAAATCGACGGGAGGGCGTCTCGGACGCCTTCGGCGGAGCGTTCATGCTCACGGCCGCCTTCCTGCTCAAGGAGTATGTCTCGAGGCTCATGCCGTTGACCGTTCTGCTGCCCTTGCTCGTCATAGCCCTCGGCGTCTTCATCTTCCTGAGCTCGGCCGTATCCTACCTGATGCACGACCGGCTCTAGCCGAAGGCTTGATAATATCTGGGAACAGACACAAAGGGTGAGGCAACCCATGCGCGTTCTCGTCACGGGAGGAGCGGGCTTCATCGGCAGCCACCTCGTCGACCACCTCATGGGACGCGGGGAGGAGGTCCGCGTCCTCGACAACTTGAGCGCCGGCAGCTTGGACAACCTCGGGAGATGGATGGATGACCCCCGCTTTGACTTCGTCCGAGGAGACCTCCTGAACCCCGTCGAGACGGGGGATGCCGTCGAGGGATGCGACGTCGTCTACCACCTCGCGGCGAACCCCGAGGTCCGCATCTCGAAAGCGAGCCCCGAGGACCACTTCAGGCAGAACATAGAGGCGACCTACAACCTCCTAGAGGCCCTCCGCAGGCGGGGGGACGCCGAGGTCCTCGTGTTCACCTCATCCTCCACGGTCTACGGCGAGGCGGCCGTCCTGCCCACGCCGGAGGAGTACGCGCCGCTGAAGCCCATCTCCCTGTACGGGGCGGCGAAGCTCGCGGCGGAGGCACTGGCCTCGGCCTACGCCTCCATGTACGGCTTCCGCTGCGTCATCTACAGGATGGCGAACGTCGTCGGACCCCGGTGCAGCCACGGCGTCATCTACGACTTCGTGGCGAAGCTGAGGCGGAACCCGAGGGAGCTGGAGGTGCTGGGAGACGGCACCCAGTCGAAGTCATACCTATACGTCGACGACTGCATAGAGGGGATGGTCCTCGGCGCGGAGAGGGCCGAGGAGCGGGTCGAGATCCTCAACATAGGCTCCGAGGACAGGGTCGACGTGAAGACCATCGCCCGCATCGTCATCGAGGAGATGGGACTGAAGGGCGTCGAGATCAGGCTGACGGGGGGCGTCGATGGCGGCCGCGGCTGGAAGGGGGACGTGAAGCTGATGCAGCTCGATATGTCGAGGCTCAGATCCTTCGGATGGCGCCCCCGGCTAGGAAGCGCCGAAGCGGTGAGGGCGACCGCTAAGGCTCTTGTGCGGAAAGGTGATCCGCTCAACCGAATCTAGACGCTTCTCCGATCTCGATCCTTCACAAGGCTGAGGGTTAGACGAGGCTTAATCGTAATCCTGAACGACCTCTTGTTATCCGAGATCAATTTTGCTGACGTGAGGGATATCTGACTCCGAATCAAATCTACAGCATCAGAAAGCGATCTCGACACCTTGAGAAAGAAATAATCGCCCATATCGACCTAAGAACTGTGTCGGCTCATAACTCGTAGACTATGCTGGGTATTCGGGGGAAGGGCTGTGTCTCTCCTATGTGCCTGGCTCCCGTGATCCAGCCGACGAGCCGCTCTATGCCTATCCCGGCGCCCGCCGACGGCTTCAGCCTCCCCTCCCTCGCCAGCTTCAGCAGCACCTTGTAGTTCTCCTTCCTCACGCCGTCCCTCTCCATCTTCTCCACGATCTTGTCGTACTCCCACTCCCTCCGGGAGCCAGAGAGCACCTCGCCGTACCGGGGCAGCACGAGGTCATAGTTGTCCCAGGTGCCCGTCTCGAAGTCCTCGAAGTCGTAGAACTCCCGGGGGAGGTTCGTGATCCAGACGGGCTCGTCGCTCTCCGAGATCAGCTGGGTCTCCCATTCTTCCCCGTATCGCTCCTTGAGCTCCTCCCTGTCGTAGACCCTGAACGGGGCTTCCGGGACCCTCAGGCAATCGTGTCGTCCGAGGTGCTTCAACTCCTCGCTCCTCTCCTTCTTCACGCTGCCCGTCAGCCCCTGGATCACCTTTTCCACGAAGGCCATGATGTCCCTGGAGGTGGCGTCCCTCCCCTCGAAGTCGAGCTGCGTGAACTCGTAGGCGTGCATCCCCGTCGTCGCCCTCTCCCTCCTCTCGATCCTGATGTTCGGGGAGAGCGTGAAGAGCCGGGGGTAGGCCAGGGAGGCCGCGACCATCTTGTGGACGATCATGCTCATCATCGGCCGGACGGTCCTCCCGTAGATCTCCACCTCTATACGCTTCTCCACGGAGGCCCCCGGATCCGGCCACAGGGGGTCCGTGGACTCGGAGAAGATCACGGGCAGCAGCCACTCGAACCCGCAGCGCACGAACTCGGAGGTGAGGTACCGTAACACGTGGGTCGTCACCCTGCTGATGCACAGCTTCCTCTCAAGCTCCGCCTCGGACAGCTCCTCCAGCGGCCTCGGCAGATAGGATATTGCCCCGCTTTCTGCGCCGCCCGTGTCGACCATCACCTTCATGGCGTGTCCCCTTTGTGAGGGAGGATTTGAACGGGGGTTGGATTTAAAATTTTTCCAGAAATTTTTGAGATTATTACGAATAAAGACATAAATATTGGGTTGTACCCGTAATTTTTACGGTGATCGGTTCTGTCGGTCGATGAGAGGGACCTTGAGATCCTGAGGCTCCTCCAGGAGGATGCGAAGGCCACGGCGAGGGAGATAAGCCGCCGGATGGGGAGCCCCATCACCACCGTCTACTCCCGCATCAAGAGGCTGGAGGACTCCGGCGTGATAAGGGGATACAAGCCGGTCCTGGATGCGGCGAGGCTGGGGCGGCCGACGACCGCCTTCATCCTCGCCTCCATCACCTACAGGACGCCGGGGGTGGAAGAGACCCTAGACCAGCGCCTCATCGCACAGGAGGTGGCCCGGTTCCCCGAGGTTCAGGAGGTACACATCATCACCGGGGACTGGGACCTCCTCATCAAGGTGAAGGGGCGGGACGTGGCGGACATCGGGAGGTTCGTCGTCGACAAGCTGAGGACCGTCCGGGGCATAGAGAAGACCCTGACCTGCATGGTCTTCGACACGGCCAAGGAGACCCTCGACCTGCCGCTGTAGCGGAGGCCTAATTAACGGCGAGGAGAACCACCCGTATTGTGGAGCGCGTAGCCATCATCTATCACAGCGGCGTCGCCGAATACGACTTCGGGGCGGGCCACCCCTTCAGGGGCGACAGATTCCCCCGGTTCATGAGCCTCCTAGACGCCCACGGCATCCTCAGCCGCCCGGAGGTCCAGGTGGTCGAGCCGGAAGCCGCCGTGAACCCCGACCTCCGCCTCGCCCACTCCGACGGCTACATACGCCTCGTCGAGCGCCTGGCAGCGAGGTACGCCCCTCTCTCGGGGGACACCCCGCTGACGCCGGCCATCCCTCGGGCAGCGCGACTCATCGTCGGCGCAGCCCTGAAGGCGGGAGAGCTCGTGGCGGGAGGCGGGTTCAAGGTGGCCGAGGGAGTCGGCGGGGGCCTCCACCACGCGGGCAGGGACTACGGCGGGGGCTTCTGCGTCTTCAACGACGTGGCCGTCTGCGCCCGGGCGCTGCTGGAGCGCCGCGGCTTGGAGCGGGTGCTCATCTTCGACTCCGACGCCCACGCCGGCAACGGCACCATGGACATCTTCTACGAGGAGCCCCGCGTCCTCTACCTCTCCGTCCACCAAGACCCCAGGACCATATACCCCGGCACGGGCTTCATCGACCAGATCGGCGGCGGCGCCGGCGAGGGCTACACGGTGAACATCCCCCTGCCGCCGGGGGCGGACGACGCGTGCATGGAGCTCGTCCTCGAGCGGGTCCTCAAGCCTCTGGCGAGAGATTTCAGGCCTCAGGCGATCATAAGGAACGGCGGCTCCGACCCCCACTTCAGGGACGGGCTGGCGAGCCTCGGCCTCACCTTCAACGGCCTGAGGGCGATAGGGGAGGCGGTTGCCGACGCTGCCTCCGCCGCCGGCTGCGGCGTGATCGACCTGTGCTGCAGCGGCTACAACCCGGAGACCGTGGCGGAAGGCTGGCTCGCCATCCTCTCGGGAGTGACGGGGATCGAGGCGGATCTGGTGGAGCTGTGTCCCCCTCGGCGCAGCGACCCCCGGCTGCTTAAGAGGACGGAGACGGTGATCGACGCGCTGGCTGAGAAGCTGAGCGGATACTGGAGCCTGGGATGAGCCGCGGGGCGCTGACGAAGGTTTTTATCGGCTGTGTGAGATAAGAGGTTGGGGAGTTCGGTGGGCCTGAAGAGGAAGACCGTCCCGTTCGTCACGGTCGACGAGAAGCGGGAGCTGCCCTTCACGAGAGATCTGGAGCTCGCCTCCCTCTTCACCCTCGCGGAGGCGCGCCGAGACGGGGAGCCCCTCTCCGCGATGGCCCGCGTCTACTACCCCCTCCACATTCACCGCTGGGAGGGCGGAGTCCTCCTCATAGACCTGCTCGGGCTGAACCATACCTCCATCAGGTACAACGTCATCCCCGACGTCGACGCGTTCGAGAGGGCTCTCGAAGCCGCGGCGGACGACCCCGACGCCCTCAGGGAGGCGCTGAAGAAGGCTGACCTCTTCAAGGGCTTCGCAGGGCGGAAGACGGTCCGGATCGACGGGCTCATCGTGCAGCCCAAGTCGGAGGAGCTCTCCGAGTTCCTAGGGGGCGCGTCCGACTTCAAGGCGTGGGACGAAGTGGTCGTCTTCAAGCCCGTCCTGAAGAACAGCGACATAGAGTCGATCATCAGCTCGATAAACTCCCTGAGGGGCGCCATCAAGAGCGACCTGAAGAGCTTGGAACGGACGAAGAGCTGTCTAAGGGACGCCCTCGGCGTCTCCAAGAAGGTGGTGAACGAGGAGATCCAGAACATCCGCGATCGGAGCGCGAAGGTCAAAGCCCGAATGAAGAAGGAGCTTGAGAGGACCCGGGAGAGGCTGCGAAGGGCTCTGGAGCGCGACCTGAACCGGATAAAGAAGGATTACAAGAGGCAGGTCACCCCCCTGAGAGGGGAGCGGACGAAGCTCCGGAGGAAGCTCAGCAGGCTGAGGAAGCGGAGCGCCCGCGGAGCGGTCAGGGACGACCCCAAGGCGGCCGAGGAGCTGTCGAGGGAGATCGAGGGGCTAGAGGCCAAGCTCAGGGAGGTGGACGCCGCCATCCGCTCCCTGGAGGCGTGGCGCGACTCCGAGGTGGAGAAGGCGCGCGCCCAGTACAAGGCGGACCTCAAATCCGAGGCGGACAAGATCAAGGCGGAGGAGGCGAGGAGCCGGGAGGAGGTCCTCGAGCAGAGGGAGAGGGTCTCGAAGCTGGCGGCTGCCGTGAAGGGGGTCGCCTCCCGCATCGACACGCTCATCAGGTCGAAGAGGGGTAAGCTGCGCTCCCTCTCCAGGCTCTGCCTCGACGTGGAGGCGGAGACCGCCGACCTCTACATCCCCTTCTACGTCTTCCAGTACGGGGATAAGAGGTTCAGCCTCTACCCGCCCGCGGTGGCCTCCGGAGCCAAGGGCATCCTCTCGCGGTTCAAGCGGATGTTCGCGGACAACCTCCAGAGTAAGATGACGCTGCTCATCAAGCCCCGGGCCGCGTTCATGGAGAAGTACCTGGAGAAGGCGGTGAAGGCGCTGGGCAGGAAGACAGCCCTCGCCTCCGCGTATCAGCGGGCCGGCGACAGGCTGAACCTGCTGAGGAGCCGCGAGGCTGTCGACAAGATCATGGTGGGCTTGGTGAAGATCAGGCGGGAGGGCTGGATCAGCGACGGCGAGTACATCCGGCTTCAGGAGGTCCTCGTCGAGAACCTGGGGCTGATCTCCCAGCCCTGACGCCCCTCGTCGGCTTCATCCTCTTCTGCCCCGGCAGGTCTTGGCTATGGTGTAGATGACCTGGGGCGAGGTGAGGGGCGTGAAGACCTTGGCGTACCTGATGCCCGCCGCCTCGGCCAGGCGCCGCCGGCTTCCGCCTCCCTCCACGTAGCCCTCCATGAAGCACCTTGTCATCTCGGCGACGCCGGTCAGGGGGTCGAGGGGGCGCGCGTAGTGGCCTGAGAAGTAGAGGAACTCGGCCAGGTCCCAGGTCTCGTTGCCGCCTCGCGCCCCCTGCTCTAGGTCGACGATGACGGGGACGCCGGCGGCGGTGACGATGAAGTTCTCGGGCTTGCAGTCGCCCAGCGTCGCGCCCGCTCCGTGGACCGCCGCCACGGTCTCGCCGACGCGTCTGAGGACCTCCCCCTCGCGGTCGCCGGGGCCGCCTCCCCGTAGGGCGGCTTTGACGATCTCGACGAGGTTCACGCCCTCCACGTACTCCCGCAGCAGGAGGCGGTCCTCAAAGCTTGCGTGGAGGATCTGGGGGACCGGGACGCCGCTGCGGCGGAGGAGGCTGGTGGTGGCGCACTCCCTCTCCATCCTGGATCGGCCGAGGACGGCGAAGTTCTGGGTCCCCAGGGTCCAGAGGGCGAGGGGCGCCCACTTCAGGCTGACCCAGTTGGGGTAGCGCTTCACGATGGCCCTCCGCGTCGCGCCGTCAGCGGTGTAGGTCAGCAGGTAGACCTCGTTGAGGACGCCGCCGAACCTGCGCAGCCGCGCGTCGCCCGCGCGGCCCTGGGGATCGAGCATGGCGAGGAGCTCTTCGATGCTGGTGGACTCCGAGAGGGGCGCGAGGCCCGTGGCTGTGGAGAAGTGGAGGAAGCGGTCGGGCCGAGGGAGGTCCGAGGCCCTGAAGGCGGCGGGGAGCAGCCCCTCGACGACGGAACGGCCCGGCGGGGGTCGGAAGAGGTCGACGACGCCGCTCGGGCCGATCTTGAGCAGGCTGCTGAGCTGTCTCTGCGCCCGGGTCAGCTGGCCGGATACGGATGCGCCCCGCTTTAGGATCGAGTCGACGAAGCCGCTGTCGACGGCCACGAGGCCGTCCCTGATCTCGATGATGCCCGCGCGCTCCAGATCCCTCAGGGCCTCCGTATAGCCCTTGAGGAGCCTCTGCCCCTCCTCGTCGAGGGCGTAGAGGAGCTGGGAGGCTTGGGGGAGGAGGTGGGAGAGCCTCAGGAGGTTGTCGTGGACGAAGTATCGGGGGTCGATGAGGAACTCCCTCGACAGCTCCGGGTGATCCAGGGCGAGGCCGGCGAGGCTCTCCCTGATCTTCCGCTGCTTGTAGCGGCGGCCCCATCGGGCGAGGTAGCCGTCCCCCTTCAGGGTTGTGAGGGGCAGGAGGAGCCTCCCGGCGGCGACCTCGAAGAGGGCGGACGCCTTGACGTCGGACTCGAAGAGCCTCCTGTCGACTATGAGGAGCTCGACCCTCGTCCCCTGGAAGGTTCTGAGAAGCCTCCTGACGCGCCCCGGGAGGCCCTCGGCCACCGCCAGGACGGTGAGGGGGGCGCCATCGGTCGGCTCAGTGTAGGCGAGGGCCACGATGTCCGGGGCGACGCTCTCGGCCTCGTTTCTGATCCTCTCCTCGAACTCTCGGAGATCTCGGGGCATCTCGCTGTTCCTCTCGGCCTCTCGGGGTATGAAGGCTTCAGTGTTGATTTAAAGGTTGTTGGCGCCCCCGTGCATAAGTTTAACATAGCCGCGGCCTTCTTATTCTGCTGAGGGTGTGTCGACATGTCTCGGTACGGGGCGTTGGGGGTCGACGTCAGGAAGAGGGGGGTCGAGGCGTTCAGGAGGGTGGTGGACAACCTCTTTCCGGAGGCATTCTGCGTCGTCCAGCGGGACCCGCGCGATCCCGGGATGGGGCTCGTGTCGCACGTGGACGGGGCGG
>QMXQ01000011.1 GCA_003662205.1 Candidatus Bathyarchaeota archaeon | reverse complement strand
GCTTCCTGACGAAGATGGCGGTGTTCGGCATCCACATCTGGCTCCCCTACGCCCACGGCGAGGCCCCTACCCCCATCTCAGCCCTGCTGAGCCCCGCGATGATCGGCATCGGCGCCTACGCCGCCACCCGGCTCGTGGTCGTCCCGATGTACCCCGTGTTCAGGCAGTTCAGCCTCATCTTCTCGGTGTGGGCGGTGGTGACGATGACCTACGGCGGGCTGATGGCCCTGGCCCAGGACGACATCAAGAGGTTCCTCGCCTACTCCAGCATCAGCCAGATGGGCTACATCTTCCTCGGGCTGGCGAGCGCGGCCGCCTACGGCGTCACCGGCGCCATATTCCACTACGTCAGCCACGGCTTCGGCAAGTGCATCCTCTTCAGCGTCGCCGGCATCCTCATCGCGCGGACGGGGACCCGGAGCATCAAGCAGCTCGGGGGCCTCGCGGACAGGATGCCCCTCACGGCGACCCTCGCCCTCCTCGGCTTCTTCGCCATCGGTGGAGTCCCCCCGACCATCGGCTTCATGTCCAAGTTCATGATCTTCAGCGGCGTCTTCACGAGCGCCCTGACCAACTCCACCGACAAGCTGATAGTCGCCGTCGCCGCCATCATAATGACCGTGCTGACCGTGGGCTACTCCCTCTGGACCGTCAGGCGCATCTTCTTCGGCCCCTTGCCCGACCACCTGAAGGAGGTGAAGGAGGCACCGCCGCTGATGATCGTGCCCCTGCTGATCTTCGCCCTCCTGTCGATAGTGGTGGGCATCTACCCGAAGCTCGTCACCGACTACCTCCTACCCTTTTTCACCTCCGCTCTACCCTTCTAGCCTAGGCAACACAGGACTTTTCTAACCCTCTATATGGAGACGTGAGCCGGAAATCCTCCACACCTGATCCGCGATCCACCCTCGCCCCTCCCTAAGCATCCTGAGGAAAACGTCCTTTCAGGTTTGACACAAGTTTTTTTAATGCAGACAACCTGAGCAATTAGGAAATGAGCGTTGCTGTCGTCGGTCCTCCCTCCTTTGTCACCTGCTTCGAGCTGATAGGGGCTGTGGGGTTCGATGCGGAGACCGGGGAGGCCGCGGTGGAGACCTTGAAGCGTCTCATGGACGAGGAAAGGTTCAAGCTCATCATCATCCCCGAGAGATTCGCGAAGGAGACTTTACCCGTAAGGGAGTTGGTTATGAAGAGGGGGGAGATCTCGCCCATTTTCGCCCTCATCCCCGACCTCACCCTGGAGACAGGGATGCGGATGGAGGAGCTGCAGGCGGTGGTCTCCCTCGCCATAGGAACAAAGTTAGAGTTGTGAAAATATGGGCGTAGAGAGGGTGTTATCCATCGGAGAGCGGCTCCACAAGCTGCTTGAGGAGGCGGAAAGGGAGGCGGAGAGGAAGATCGCGGAGGCCCAGAAGAAGGCCAACGAGATGATCGCTAAGGCCAAGGCCGAGGCCGAGGACAGGCAGATCAGGGCTCGGCGAGGCGCGGGCATAGACGACCTCATACGCGCCGAGGAGGAGAAGGCGAAGAAGGAGGCCGCCAAAATCATGGAGGACTATAGGAGAAAAGCGGAGGAGCTGAGGAAGGTGCCCGACGACCGATTCAAGGAGTCCGTGGACCTGGTGCTACGGGAGGTGCTCCCGAAATGAACGCGGAGTCCATGGAGCTGGAGGTCCAGCTCATCGAGCGGACCGTGGATAAACGGAACGCGCTCCTCGCTAGGGCCGAGGAGCAGGCAAAGAAGATCCTCAAGGCGGCGGAGCAAGAGTGCGAACGGATAAGATCCGAGTCTGAGAGGCAGATACTCACCCTCGCGGGCTCGGAGCTCAGAGCCGCCAGGGATCGGATCATCGGCAGGGCGGAGCTGGAGGGCAGGAAGCTCCTGATGCTCGCCAGGGATGAGCTGCTCTCATCCGTCTTCTCGGCCGTCAAGGCGAAGCTAAAAGAGATGGTCGAGGGGGGCATCGAGGCCGTCGACTATGGGGAAATCCTCCTCAAGCTCACCGTGGAGGCCATCACGGAGATGGGCGGGGAGGAGTTTATCGTGGCGGCCAATGAGAGGGACCTAAAGTACCTGAAGAAGAATCTAAAGAAGATCAAAGATCGGGTAAAAACGGTCTTGGGTGACGTGAACCTCAGGCTGGATGACAATCCCATCGACGCCCTGGGCGGCGTCATCGTTCGGAACAGCGAGGGGACCAAGATATACTACAACACCTTGGAGGGGAGGCTCAGGACCGTGAGGAGCAGGATTGAGGCAGAGGTCGCCAAGACCCTGGGGGTGATCTAAATGTCGCTTGCGGGAACCATCGAGAGGATCAACGGCTCCCTCGTCGTCGCCAAGTTCGAGGCGGAGCCCAAGATCGGGGACCTAGTGGAGGTCGGCAACATGAAGCTGATGGGGGAGATCGTCCGCCTCAGCGAGGAGACCGCGTACATCCAGTGCTACGAGATCACCAGCGGCCTCAAGCCGGGGGAGCCCGTCCTAGACACCGGGAGGCCGCTGATAGCCGAACTCGGCCCCGGGATCATGGGGACCATCGTGGACGGCATCGAAAGATCCGAGATCGAGCTCTGGAAGCTCACGGGCCCCTTCGTCACGAGGGGCACCAACATCGCGCCCCTCGACCGTAAGAAGCAGTGGACCTTCGAGCCGAAGGTCAAGCCCGGCGACAGGGTGATCGGCGGGGACATCCTGGGGACGGTCCAGGAGACGGCGTCGTTCCAGCATCGGGTTCTGGTGCCGCCTGACCTGAAGGGGACCATCGAGTCGATGGAGGCGGGGGACTTCACCGTCGAGGATGTCATCGGGCAGCTCCGGACCCCCGAAGGGAGCGTGGAGCTGAGGATGATGCAGACGTGGCCCGTGAGGCGCCCTCGACCCATCAAGGAGCGGCTCCCCCTGGAGATGCCTCTGATGACGGGTCAGAGGGTCATCGACACCTTCTTCCCCGTGGCGAAGGGCGGAGCCGCCGCCATCCCCGGGGGCTTCGGCACCGGGAAGACGGTCATGCTCCAGCAGGTGAGCAAGTGGGCCGACGCCGACATCATCATCCTCATCGGCTGCGGGGAGCGGGGGAACGAGATGGCTGATGTGGTCGCCCACTTCCCGGAGATCACCGACCCCCGGAGCGGGCGCCGCCTCATCGAGCGGACCGTCATCGTCGCCAACGTGAGCAACATGCCCGTCTCCGCCAGGGAGGCGAGCATCTACATGGGCGTCACCCTCGGGGAGTATTACCGGGACATGGGCTACGACGTCGCCGTCATGGCGGACTCCACCTCCCGGTGGGCCGAGGCCCTCCGGGACATCTCAGGCCGTCTGGAGGAGATCCCAGCCGAGAGCGGCTACCCCGCCTACCTCGCAGACAGGATCGCCGAGATCTACGAGCGGGCCGGCAGGGTCGTGACCCTCGGCTCGGGCCAGCGCGTGGGCAGCGTCACGCTGCTCGGCGCGGTCTCCCCGCCGGGCGGCGACTTCAGCGAGCCCGTCACCACCCACACCCTCCGGTTCATCGGCACCTTCTGGGCGCTGGACAGCGAGCTCGCGTACAGGCGCCACTTCCCCGCCATCAACTGGCTGAGGAGCTTCACCCGGTATCTCGCCGTCGCCTCACGCTGGTGGTCCCAGTACGAGAGGGACTGGGAGCAGATCCGGGCTAAGGCGCTGGAGCTCCTGGAGGAGGCGTCCGAGATCGAGGAGACCGCCCGCATCATCGGCGAGAAGGCGCTCCCTGACGAGCAGCGCCTCGTGCTGCTGCTGGCCGAGATGCTCAGGGAGGGCTTCCTGGTGCAGAGCGCCTTCCACGAGGTGGACACCTACTGCGAGGCGGAGAAGCAGGTCGCCCTCCTGAAGATACTCATCGACTTCTACGACATGGTAGAGCCCCTCATCCATCAAGGGGTTCCCATCGAGAAGGTGAGGGACCTGGGCGTCGTCACCGAGCTGATGCGCCTCAAGGAGCGGAAGGGGGTGGAGCCCATCGAGGCCGCCCACGCGGAGATGAGGAGGCAGATAGATCAGCTGGCTGAGGAGTACGAGGTGGCGGTGAGATGACCGTCGAAGAGTCGGGCCTGATCTACAAGACCACAACCGAGATCCGGGGGCCCATCCTCTTCGTCGAGGGGAGCAGGGACGTCG
Organism: Candidatus Bathyarchaeota archaeon; assembly: GCA_003662205.1. GTDB lineage: Archaea > Thermoproteota > Bathyarchaeia > TCS64 > TCS64 > B46-G15. The sequence goes on along the minus strand of QMXQ01000011.1, from coordinate 13,226 downwards.
CCTTTGACGAGGTGGTCAGGATCACCACGCCCTCGGGATATGAGGTCACGGGCTCCGTGCTCGACGTCTCCCGGGACTGGGCCATGGTCCAGGTGTTCGGCGAGACGAGCGGCATGGACCTCAACGTCAGCGTCCGCTTCACCGGGGAGACCCTGAAGATCCCCGTGTCGGACGAGCTCATCGGCAGGGTCTTCAGCGGGAGCTTCGAGCCGCTGGACGGGATGCCCCGGCCGCTGAGCACCGATCTCAGGGATATCAACGGCGGGACCATCAACCCCGCGGCCCGGGCCGTCCCCAGCGAGTTCATCCAGACGGGTATGTCCGCCATCGACGGCATGAACAGCCTCGTCAGGGGACAGAAGCTCCCCATCTTCAGCGAGTCCGGCCTCCCCCACAACCAGCTGGCGGCGCAGATAGCCCGGCAGGCCACCATCCCCGGCAAGGAGGAGGAGTTCGCCATCGTCTTCGCCGCCATGGGGATCAAGCACGAGGAGGCCGACTTCTTCAGGGAGGAGTTCGAGAAGACCGGCGCCCTCAGCAAGTCGGTGATGATCCTGAACCTCGCGGACGACCCGCCCATCGAGCGCCTCGTGACGCCGAGGATCGCCCAGACCATCGCCGAGTACCTCGCCTTCGACCTCGACATGCACGTCCTCGTCATCCTCACCGACATGACCAACTACGCCGAGGCCCTCCGCAGCATCTCCATCGCCCGGGAGGAGATCCCCACCCGGAAGGGCTACCCCGGGTACCTGTACAGCGACCTGGCGACGATCTACGAGCGGGCGGGCAGGATCACCGGCAAGAAGGGGTCCGTCACCCTGATGCCCATCCTCACGATGCCAGCGGGCGACATCACCCACCCGGTCCCCGACCTCACCGGCTACATCACCGAGGGGCAGCTCATCCTCCAGAGGGAGCTCTTCCTCAGGGGCATCTACCCTCCGATGAACGTCCTCCCGAGCCTTTCGAGGCTGATGAAGGACGGCATCGGCGCCGAGACCACCCGGAAGGACCACGCCGACGTCTCCAACCAGCTCTACATGGCGTACGCGGAGGGGACCCGGGCCCGGGGTCTCGTCAGGATCGTCGGCGTCGTCGGCCTAAGCGAGCGGGAGCGGACCTGGCTGAGGTTCGCCGACGAGTTCGAGCAGCGGTTCGTCAACCAAGGCCCCTACGAGAACAGGACCATCGAGCAGACCCTCGACATCGCCTGGGACCTGCTGGCGATGCTCCCCGAGGAGGACCTCATCCGCATCAGGGAGGAGTACATCGAGGAGTTCCACCCCGCCCATAAGAGAGAAGGATAGCCTTGTCTTCGCTGATGGGAGTCCGGCCCACCAAGGGCTACCTCATGGATCTAAAGCGGCGGATAGGGTTCATCGAGCGGGGCTGCGAGTTCCTCAAGCTGAAGCGGGACCACCTGGCGAAGGAGCTGACCGCCTCCCTCGAAGTCCTCCGGGGCCGGCGCAAGCTGCTGCTGGAGAACCTCCGGGAGGCGTACAGGGCCCTGACGGCCGCTTACATCTCCCTCGGCCCCACCGAGGTGAAAAGCCAGGCCCGCTCCATCAGGAGGTCCCTGGAGCTGGAGGTTCTACCCCGGAGCGTGATGGGCGTCCGCTACCCCTACGTGAAGATCCTCCGGAAGCCTCGGATCGAGGGGGAGCTCGACATAACGCTGAGCCACGCCGCCGAGAAGGTCCTCAGCATCCTTGAGGAGCTGATACAGCTCGCGGAGTTCGAGGCGAGGGCGGAGAGGATCGCCGACGAGCTCGGCAAGACGAACAGGAAGGTGAACGCCTTGGAGAACACCATCATCCCCAGCTACAGGCGGGTCATCAAGTTCATCCAGGACAAGCTCGACGAGGAGAGCTTGGAGGAGCTGGTGAGGATGAAGCTGATAGGAGGTGCCCTGGCACGGCGCCGAGCGTGAGCCCCGGCCTCCCCTACGTCGTCATCAGGAGTCACGCCCTGATAGCGGACCTCCTGACCCCGGAGCAGATCAGGGTGCTCGCAGAGGCGAAGAGTGTCGAGGCTTTCATCGAGCGGCTCTCGGAGACGCCCTACGGCAGCGTGTCGGTCGAAGCCGACGGCGACGTCTCCATAGCTCTGGAGAAGGTGTTCTACCGGAAGTTCATCGAGCGCATGGCGCGGGTCGTGGACATAGCGCCGAGGAACATCTCCGACTTCCTCCAGACCTACTACTACATGAGGTTCGAGGTCCTAAACCTGAAGCGCATTCTCCGCGGCAAGTTCAGCGGCATCCCCGCCTCCCAGATAGTGGACTCCCTCATACCCATCGAGCCGTATCTCGTCGAGGACTTCAGAGCGCTGGCGGAGGCGGAGACGCTGGAGGAGACAGTTGAACGGCTTGAGGGCACGGCGTACTCGGCGCTCTCGGCGAGCATAGAGCTCTGCAAACAATACGACGCCTGCTGGCCGCTGGAGCTCGGCCTCAACCACATATACGCCGCGACCATCCTGAGATCGATGGGGCGGCTCCACCACCAGGATAGGATTCTCGTCCGCAGGATCGTGGAGTTCGAAACCGACGTTGAAAACTTCCTCATAGCGGTGAAGCAGCGGCGGACCGAGAACGCCTCGGAGATTCAAAACCTTGAGGACCTATTTCCAACCACCTACGGCATCCGCTTGGACAAGATCAGGGAGGTCTTCGGAGCCGGCTTCGACGAAGCCAGAGACGTCATGAGAATCATAGAGTCCCTCGGTCCCCCCTACTCCGAGGTCCTCGCGCCCCTCTACGAGGGGGATGTAGCCCTCATAAGAACACGCGTGCGTCGGCACATATACCGGACGGCGAGGCTTGGCCGCTTGGCGAATGACTTCGGCTTCAATGTGATCATGGCCTACCTCGTCTTCTGCGAGATGGAGAAAGACGATCTCGTGGGCATCGCCTGGGGGAAGGCTCAAGGGGTACCGTCGGAGGATATACTCAAGTATCTGGTATGTCTCACTCCTCTTGATTTACTCGACTGATTTCGTTTTATCCTGAATAATGTTTTTATGCGGATAGTAATCGATTGAAAGAGAGTTTAAAGAAGGGAGGACCCTCTCCTTTCAAAGGTGTCTACTATAGCCCCAAAACACCCCCGTTGGGATGGAAATAGCGGGGTGAATGGAACTAAGCGCTGACTAACAGTATCGCCACGATCAATCCATATATAGCCAGCCCTTCCCCGAGAGCTACGAACAGTAGCGACCAGATCGAAAGCTCAGGCTTCTGTACCAGCATCTCAGAGCCTGCCTTCACAGCCGACACGATGCATAGGGCGGCTGCGAACCCAGCGCCGATCATGGTCAACGCTCCCATAAGAAGGGGCCACGCCGTTTCAGGTATCATGCCACCTTCACCTCCACCGATTAATATGAAGAATAGGCTGAGGAAGATTACAATCGCTGTTATGATCCCCCACGCGCCCAGATTGTCCATCGACTCTCTGATGCTCTTTTCATCGCCTCTTGTCTTCGCTATCGCGACGACGAGTGCGAATCCAAGGAAGAGCAGGAGACCCAGCAACAGAGTCATCAGCTGAGAGACCGGCTCTACCATCAACATCAACCCCGCGACGAAGCCATAGAACATCAGTAAGACTCCGATGAGGTTGAGGGATACTCCCCATACGGATGAGCCACCTTTTTCAACGGCCGCTGAAGCACTGATAGTGGAGCCCTTGGTCAGGCACCATGCAGCTGCTATGACGCTCGCTGCGATCGTGATCGCCGCGGGTAAAAAGGACTCGATCTTCACCGCCTCCCTTGAAGTCCCTGCGCGTAGGGGAAATCTACCGTCCTCAAGTGTTGCTTCCCACCTTGTTCTCCTTACATTGCCCCATAGACCATATATATTTTTTCACCTAGAATCAATATTAGAAAGGTTAGATCACCCGCCTTCGAATATTTCTGATTTTGAATGGTCTGAACGGTGTCCCGTCTCCTTGGAAGAACTTTCCCATGAACTCATAGTAGAGCAATCTCAGCGACTGGACAGAGCTAGAGATGAACTCGAAGCTCATGGCTATGATGTTCATCAGCAGCAGGCCGCCGACGCCCATGAAATGAGCCATGGAGTGGGCTGCGATGGCCAGGCTGGCGTGAGCCAACGCGAAAGCTGCGATACGGAGGAAGGAGAAGAGGTTGGCGAGTCCCTCGACGAAGGTCATTAACAAGGCTCCCACACCTTCGCCGAAGACTTCGATGCCGAAGTTGTGTTGCGCGACTGCTGAGATTATGGGTTCGAGCATTGCTAAGACCATTCCAGAGACCATGACTATGAAGGTCCAGTGGCTCAGAACTGCCATGAAGTCGCCGGTTTTAATGAAATACATCGCCGATAGGTAAAGCCCCACAACGTATAGGATCATCCCGAGGCCGTGTTCCCCGATGATACCCCATTTATGTCCTTCTCTATACTCGTTGATGGCTCCCAGAACGAGCCCAGCTACGACCTCCACGACCGCTATCTGGAACACGAGCAGCATCAACTTAGTTGTATGCTCCACAGGGTTCGGTAGGATGGGATGATGGTGAGTCAACATCCCCTCGATGAGGAAGACCGAGTCATACAGAACTCCGAAGAAAATCGCAGAGATACCCATAGGTATGAACAACACGCCCAGCTTCGACATCATCCCCTTCTTGTATCGCCTGGCGAGGAAGAAGCCGAGCAGGAGAAAGATGGCCCCCTGCCCCACATCGCCGTACATAAGCCCGAACTGGAAACAAAAGATGAGGATGGTGATGTAGTTTGGGTTCACCTCATGGACTGACGGCCATCCCCGGAGGGTAGTCAACTTCCAAGCAGGCTGAAGGAAGGAGGGCTTGAACTCCGGCTCCGGCGTTGGGATGTTGTGATCCTCATGCCCCGGGTTCTCGAACTGTAGGAACAGCCTCTCCCCCGTCTTCGACTCGACCTCGCCCATCGCCTTCTCGAGCACCGGGATCTTCTTCTCAGGTATCCATCCCTGGAGGACGCTTACCACCTTGGTCCTCAGCACGGGGGCTCTTTTGTCTGAGAGGATCCTCAATAGGTAATCCATGTACGCAACCTTGCTCAGGGCCTCCGTCTGCTCCCTCTTCAGAGCCTCGATCTCCTGAGCGTGCTTTGCTTCCAGCTGCTTGAGCCGCGCATCGTACTGCTGCTTCAGCTTCTCTATGTTCTGCTTGTGGGTCTCATCCAGCCTCCGGATCTTCTCCTCCAACTCGCTCAGCTTTGATTCGAATGCCTTCCCTTGGTCCGCCCGTTTCAGTTCCTCTTCGATCTGCTTCAGCTCCCCTTGATATCGCTCCAAGACCTCCTTCAATTTCTCCGCGTCCAGATCTAGGAGGCCCTCTCTGGTGTCGAGCACCTCGGAGATGTCCTTGACCTCGAAGACGAGCATCAGCGCCCCCACCCATCTCCGGCTCTCCTCAGATCCGTTGATGAAGAGGATGCTCTCCTCCGGGGAGATGCTCACCACCTTGTGGGAAAGGTCAGGATACCGCTTCAGGTACTCCTCAAGCCTTGCGATGAACTCGTTCTTCACGATGCCGACGGCGAGGCAGCTTTTGAGCTCATCGGCCTGGAGGGCCCGGACGGCTTCGAGCCGCGCTTTGACGGTCACATATCTCTTCTCGAGGTCTTCCGCTAGCTGCTTCCCTTCCTGTTCCAGCTTCAGTCTTTTCTCCTCGAGGCCTTTCCTCGCCTCTTCGTAGGCGGCGTTCTGCTCCTCGATGGCCGCCTGAAGCTCGTCGGCGATCTTCTTCGTCTCGACGCTCTGAGCTTCCCTTACCTCTTTGAGCTGCGCTATCAGGCGTTCCAGCTCTTCCAAAACCGCGTTGACCTCGTCTTCGGGCACCTCGGCGAGCCTTCTGAGCTCCTCCAAGGTCGGCATTTTATGTTCGATGGTGAAGGCCCCTAGCTCCATGAGTTCGAGATAGCGCGAGTGGACCTTCTCGTAAAGCTCTTGATAGTCGACACCCTTGGAGTCTTTAAGCTCCTCGAACCCGGGCCCGGTGACCTCCTTGAGTTGTGTCACCCTTGACCTCCCGAGGGCCTCGAGGACTAGGCTCTCGTACTCGGTGGGTGTAATGATCGTGACCTTCTTCATCAAGGCGGTTCACCTATATGAGAACATTTTTGATTAAAAGTTTTCCGAGTTTTCCCCGATCACTAGTTGTGCGCCTAATCTGATGGAGCGTCCGATTGTGTTAGCCTTTCGTCCCGGGTATGCAGTTATCCTCTTCTTCTCAGGAGTGAGCTGAAGGATGTGAGGGAGGCGAGGGAGACAGCTCTCACGACGTCTCTCTCCGAGACAATGCCCAGCAGCGCGTCCCCTTTCATCACCACGAGCCTGCTGATGTTGTGCTCTATCATCTTCTTCATGGCCTCTAGGATGCCCATCTCCCTCGGGATGGTGATGAGTGGTGTGGACATGATTTCCCTCATTCTGGTGTTGCATGGGTCTCTACATTGGGAGACAACCCGCTCCAGCATGTCCCGCTCAGTGACTATCCCGACGGGCTGCCCCCGCTCCGTTATGATTATGCTCCCTATCCACCTGTCGGTCATAAGCAGCGCGGCGTCCCTGACATTCGCCTCACCATCGATGGTGACGACAGGGCTGCTCATGATGTCAGCGACAACGGAAGGAATCTTCTCCAACTCCCCGCTCAGCTCCCTTTCACGATCTTCGAGGGCCTCGCCTCAATGAGGGTCGTCGTTGCCTCCACGCCACCCGTCGTCCTGAGCTTGTTGAATATAAAGCGGTCCAGCTCCTCGAGGGAGCTCGACTCGACCTTTATGATGAGGTCGTACTCTCCATAGGTCAGCACAACTTCCTTGACCTCGGGGTAGCTCTTTACTTTCCTGAAGACCTCTTCGTCCTTGGCAGGAAGAATTCTTAACAGAGTGTAGCTGGTGATCATCCCAAATCAAACTGCTTCTCGATATATTAAATCGTTGTCGCCCCTGAGACGCCCAGACTATCTGCGAAATCTATGTGGACGTGAGCTGATCCATTCTGCGCGATATGTAAAACACCAGGACGAGGTACTGGCAGAGCATCAGAATGATGAGCCCGACGGATACCGCGAGGTTCTCGGGCGCCCTTATGACTATCAAGGATATGGCGACGATCATGCCGACCACCGGCAACATCAAGATCGCTAAGAAGGTTCGACGATTCTCCCTCAGCACATCCTTGAAAGTGGACTGACTGCTCATTTTAAGTCTAGGTCCGTGTACATCTAAATAAAACCTGCCCCGATGAAGCGAAGGTCCAGGGGCATCCTCCAGAGTTCAGGGCGGTGTTTTCAGCTCCTTTTCGACGGCTCTAGCGGAGTCGGGTGGACTGCTGGTGATCATCCATTTGGATCGTCTCATCGTTCGGAACCCAAACGGTTTTCTGTCTCGAATACAGATAGGCAAGGGGTTGTCCGAGAAAGTCTGCGCCGTCTGCGGGAAGGCCTTGCTCCCGAAGGAGATCAGGATCAGCGAGTTGAGACGCAGATCAACCCTCAAGAAGACGAGGTATCTCTGCTCTCGATGTCGACGACGGGAGTATGAAGAATACGTGAAGGCCGTAAAGGATCTGATTAAGAAATCTTAAGCTCAGATTGTTGACGAGGGGATGTTCTTTCGTTGGGTCCGGCTTAATCAGCGGCTTTCAGCTCGACGGATATATCCTCATCGCCGCCGGGCTTCGCGTCGTGGAGGATGGCTTCGAGCCCCTTCAGCCTGTTCCTCAGCGTAACCTCAGTTGTTCCGGCTGCCGCTGCCACCTCTTTCTGGATCCTCTTGTCGCCGCTCTCAGCGCAGGCCATGTAGAGGGCGGCGGCGGCGATGCCTCGGGGGTCCTTCCCCGAGAGCCCCTGGCGCTCCTTCGCCCGCCTCAGGATCTCGATGGCGTGGCGCTCCGTGTCGTGCCTGAGGTTGAGCTTGGAGGCGATGCTCGGTACGAACTTCATCGGGTCGTCGATGGGCATCTTGAGCTTCAGCTCCCGCACCAGGAGCCTGTAGGATCGGGCGACCTCCGAGTATTCGCGGGTGCTCGCCCGGGCGACCCTCTTCAGCGGCCTCGGGACCCTGGTCAGGCGGCATGCGGCGTATAGGCTGGCGGCGACGAAGGCGTCTATCGAGCGCCCCCTTATCAGGTCGCGCTTCAGCGCCTGGCGGTATATCAGGGCCGCCTGCTCCTTCACGCTGCGGGGGATGTGGAGGATCGTGGAGAGCCTGTCCAGCTCCGCCATGGCGATGCTGAGGTTGCGCCCCCGGGATTCGTCCATCTTCGAGCGGTTGTCGTACCTCTTGAGCTTGCTCATCCTCGCCCTCACCTTGGTGTCGAGGCGCCTGCCCAGGCCGTCCCGGGTTCCCCCGAAACTGGTGGACAACCCTTTATCGTACAGGGTGTACGACGCGCCGGCGCCGGTTCGGGTCCTCGCGTCCTTCTCCGCAGCGGTGAAGGCCCTCCACTCCGGCCCGTGATCCATGACCTCCTCTGAGACGACCAGCCCGCAGACGCTGCAGATCTCCTCCCCTATCTCCTGATCTAGGATTATCTCTGTGCTTCCGCATCGAGGGCATATGCTCGTGGTGGTTTCGTTGTCCATCTTTATCATCTCCTCACCTCGCCTTGGAGGCGGCTCGCTCAGAATGGTCTAATATGGATATTTTACCCATTCGTAAATTATATATACTGCCGTGCTTATAAAGGTTTCGAGATCATCCTTGCCGAAGCCTAAGGGGACGACCGGCGCCACCAAGATGAAGATCATGGCGATAGTCTGCTACAACGCCGAGTGTGGACAGGAATCCTACGGCTACAACATATGGCAGAGCCTCAAGGACCACTTCCACATCTACCTCGAGGACAACGATATCCGGAACGTCTATCACCACCTCAAGGGCCTCTGCGCCCTTGGGCTGCTCTCCAGGGAGGAGATACAGACGCCCGGGGCGCCCAAGAGGTGCCTCTACCACCTGACGGAGAAGGGGTTGGGCCTGAGGCACAGGTATACGCGCTACCTGGAGATCGTGCGCCGGTCTGAGGTCCTGTCCTAAGGTTCCGCGACCTTTTCGATGAGACCCACTCGGGAGATGATCTCCACGCTCAAGCGGTCTCCCACCGCTATCTCCTTCTCGGCTATCTGCTCAACGGGTACGGCGACCCTGAGGAGCGCCGATCCCAGCGGCTTCAGGGTGATCTCCGCCCTATCCCCCTTCACCTCGATCTTGTCGACGAGGGCTTCGACTCTGCTTCTCGTTTCGAGTTCCTCCCGCTGCCACTCCTCCCTCGATAGGCGGGAGATGAGGGCCTCGATCCTGGAGAACTCGTCGAGGAACTCTAGCCCGACCTCGGTCAGCTCGGCGCCCCCTCCGCCCGCCCGTCCTCCTTTGTGGGCCTTTATGAGGGGCTGCTTCAGCTTCTCCTCCGCCTTCTTCACGAGCCCCCAGGCGAACCTGTAGGACATGCCGAGGGACTCCGCCGCCTCCTTGAGGGTCCCCGTCTCCCTCACCTTCCTCAGCAGGCTGTAGACGCCGGGGCCGAAGACGTAGCCCTCGTCGGTCTCCAGCCACACCTTGAACGCCGGTCTTGGCCTGGTCAACGCTCACACCGCGGGTCTCGTTTGATCTAGTGCGGTTTCACTCATAATAGGCTATCCATAAGATCCAAGTAACCATTAACGAGTTCGGGGCTGATCAGTCTCAGCCGTCTCGGACGGCGTCCGAGGCGACGCTCTCCGCCTCCGTCTCTTCGGCGGGTTCGTATTTGAACTGCATCTCGTACAGCTTGCTGTAGAGGCCGCCTCTTTTGATGAGTTCTTCGTGTCTGCCCCTCTCCACGATCCTCCCCTCGTCGAGGACGACGATGAGGTCGGCGTTCCGCACCGTCGACAGGCGGTGGGCGATGACGATGGAGGTTCGGTCCCTGAGGATCTTCTCCAGCGCCTGCTTTATGATCAGCTCCGTGTAGGCGTCGACGCTGGAGGTGGCCTCGTCCATGATGAGGATGCGGGGGTCCGCCAGGAGGGCCCGGGCGAGGGAGACGAGCTGCCTCTGCCCCATGCTCAGCCTGCCGCCCCGCTCCCGGACGTCCGTCTCGTAGCCCTCGGGGAGGTCCTGGATGAACTCGTGGGCGCCGACGGCCTTGGCGACGGCGATGATCTCCTCGTCTGAGGCGTCGGGGTTGCCGTATCTGATGTTCTCCTTGATGGTGCCCGAGAAGAGGAAGGGGTCCTGGAGGACGATGGCCATCTGGCTGCGGAGGGTCTCCAGCTTGACGTCGCGGAGGTCGTGGCCGTCGACGGTGATCCTCCCCTTCTGGGGGTCGTAGAACCGGTAGAGGAGGTTGATCATCGTCGTCTTCCCGGCGCCCGTCGGCCCCACGAGGGCGACCGTCGTGTTCGGTTTGATGGTGAGGTTGATGTCTCGGAGGACGGGGTGGTCGGGGTCGTAGCCGAAGGTCAAATCCTCGTAGACGATCTCCCCCTCGATGCGGGGGAGCTCAACGGCGTCGGGCTTCTCCGCTATCTCCACCTCGGTGTCCAGGATGCCGAAGACGCGCTCCGCCGCCGCCATGGCGGACTGGACGTTGTTCCAGAACATGCTCAGGTCCCGTATCGGCCAGAAGAACCTGTTCAGGTAGGACATGAAGCCGAAGAGGACGCCCACGGTCAGGGTGCCCCTCATGACGGCGGTGCCGCCGAACCAGAGGACGAGGCAGTTGCCGACGGCGCTGAAGATGTTGACCGCGGGCCAGAACGCCGACATGATGCGGCTCGCCTCGACGTTCGCCTCCATGTTGGAGATGTTGGCCCGCTCGAACTCGCGGCGGGTGGCGGTCTCCCTGGAGAAGGACTGGATCTCCCGCATGCCGCTGACGCTCTCCTCGATCTTCGCCGAGACGCTGGCGATGGTCCGGCGGGTGCGCCTGTAGACGGCGCGGACCCGCCTCCCCCAGAGGAGCATGAAGGCGACGATCATCGGGATGACGGTGAACGTGATGAGGGAGAGCCGGGCGTTCATCCAGAGCATGATGGCGACGATGCCGACGAGGGTCACGATGTCGGTGATGACGCTGACCAGGCCCGAGGTGACCAGCTCCGATATCTTGTCGACGTCGTTCGTCACCCGGGAGATGATGCTGCCGACCTCCCTCCTGGCGTAGTACCTGAGGGAGAGCCGCTGGAGGTGGCGGAACATGTCCATCCTGATGTCGTACTCCATCCTGCTCCCGAGCCAGTTGATCAGGTATCGCTGGGCGAACTGGGCGGCGAAGGTGACGAGGCTGACGGCGACGAAGGCGCCACCCAGCAGGGTGAGGCCCAGGGCATCCAGGTTCTTGATGTACCTGTCTATCGCCATCATGAAGAGGATGGGGGGCAGCAGGTTGAACGCCGTGTTGGCGAGGACCGCCAGCACGAGCATCAGGGCGCGGCGCCTGAACCTCCCTATGTACCTCAGCAGCCTCCCTATGAGAACCCTGTCGGGGCTGCGGCGCTCGTACTCCTCGTCCTCGTCCCCAATCATCCTGCGCCAGTGTCCGTGCATGCCCAAAGCTATCCCTCCTCCGCTGCCTCGGCGACCTGGGTCTGGTAGAGCCTGTAGTAGATGCCCCTCTTCGCCATCAGCTCCTCGTGGGTCCCCTCCTCGGCGATCTCGCCCCTTTCGAGGACGACGATGTAGTCAGCGCTCTTCACCGACGAGAGCCGCTGGGTGATGATGAACGTTGTCCTGTCCTCGAACAGCTCCTCAAGGGCCCTCTGGATCTCGTACTCGGTCTGGGTGTCCACGCTCGACGTCGAGTCGTCCAGGATCAGTATCTTCGGGTTCTTCAGCAGCGCCCGGGCGATGGCGACCCGCTGCTTCTGGCCCCCCGACAGAGTCACGCCCCTCTCCCCCACCCTGGTGTCGTAGCCCTCGGGGAGGGAGGCGATGAAGTCGTGGATCTTCGCCCGCTTGGCGGCGGCGACGACATCCTCCAGCCGCGCGTCCTCGACCCCGTAGGCGATGTTCTCCCTAAGGGTGGTGGAGAAGATGAAGGGGTCCTGGCGGACGATGCCGATGTGCCGCCGCAGCGACTTTATCGTGACGTCCCGCACGTCGTGGCCGTCGATGGTGATGCTCCCCCGGGTGACGTCGTAGAAGCGGGGGATGAGGTTGATGATGGAGCTCTTCCCGGAGCCCGTCGCGCCGAGGATGGCGACCGTCTGCCCCGGCTTGACGTCGAGGTTGATGTTCTTCAGCACCATGTTCTCCCCGTCGTAGCTGAACCAGACGTCGTGGAAGGCGACGTGCCCCTCCACCCTCTCCAGCTCGATGGCCCCCTCCCTGTCTGAGACCTCCACCTCGGCGTCGATGATCTCGAAGATGCGCTCCGCTGCCGCCGTGGCCCGCTGCGCCATCGCGGTCATGAACCCGATCATCCGCACAGGGCCCTGGAGGCGGGCGACGTAGAAGTAGAAGGCGATGAGGCTGCCGAGGGTGAGGGCGCCCTTGATGACTTGGATGCCGCCGTACCAGATGATCAGCACTACGCCCATGGATGCGATGAGGGACGCCAGGGGCATGTAGAGGGCGCGGACCCTCGCGGCCTCGACCTGGATCCCGAAGTAGGTCTCGCACTCGGCGGCGAACTTCTCCTCCTCGTACGCCTCCCTGGCGAACCCCCTGACGACCCGCACCCCCGTGAGGTTCTCCTGTAGCGCCGACGTGATCTCGCCGAACTGCTGCCTCATCCTGACCCAGAGGGGGCCGATCTTCGTGGCGAACCTCCCGACCGTCAGCAGCATCAGGGGGAGGAAGATCAGGGACATGAGGGTGAGCTGCCAGCTGATGGAGAGGAGGGAGTAGATCACCAGCACGGCGAGCAGCCCCGACGACACGAGCATCGTCAGCCCGAAGCCGAAGAACCTCTCGATCTGCCGGACGTCGCTGGTCGCTCGCGCCATCAGCTGCCCCGTCCTCTGCCTGTCGTAGAAGCTGAAGGACTGCTCGAGCAGCGAGTTGTAGAGGTCGCTGCGGATATCGAAGGAGACCTTCTGCGAGATGTAGCTCGAGGCATACCTCTGGAGGTAGTTGAAGAGTCCCGTCAGGGCCGCCACGAGGATCAGGGCGAGGCAGAAGACGCCGAGCAGGGCGTAGTCCGCCTCGACGCCGAGGGTCTCCGATGCCCACCTCGACACGGGGCTGAACATCTGATAGATCAGCCACGCCATCCCCCTCCCCG
>QMXQ01000010.1 GCA_003662205.1 Candidatus Bathyarchaeota archaeon | reverse complement strand
GCGCTGGTCGCCGACCTCGTCCCCCAGAGGGACAGGGGCAAGGTGATGGGGCTGATGGCGACCATAACGGGCCTCATCTCGCTGCCCGGCTCGTACCTCGGCGGATACCTCTACGACTACAATCCCCACCTGCTGCTGGCCGTCGGGTCGACGCTTGAGGCCCTCTCCATCCCCATCATCCTCCTCTTCGTGAAGGAGCCGAAGAGACGCCCGTGAGGCCGGGGCGCGGGGTTTGTGTCGGTAAAGAGTTATTAACCGAACGCCTGAAGGTATTCCGATGGATCATGAGCAAGGTACCTGACATCGTCACGCCTCCGCCGGGGCCTAGGTCCAGGGCGCTGCTGGAGGAGCGGAACGAGTATGTGCCGCCCGGCGTCTACCTGGTTCAGCCGGTGAGCATCGCCGAGTCCAGGGACGCCGTGGTCAAGGATGTGGACGGCAACGTCTACATCGACTTCACCTCGGGCATCGGCGTCGTCAGCCTCGGCCACTGTAGGCAGGAGATCGTTGAGACCATCTGCGAGCAGGCGGGGAGGCTTATCCACAGCTGCATCCACGTCGCCAACTACGAGCCCTACCTGAAGCTGGCCCGGAGGCTGACGGAGATCACGCCGGGGGGCTTCAAGAAGCGGGCCATCATGCTGAACAGCGGCGCTGAGGCGGTGGAGAACGCCGTCAAGATCGTGCGGCAGCACACGGGGAGGCCGGGGATCATCAGCTTCGAGAACAGCTTCCACGGCCGCACCTACATGGCGATGACCCTCACCGGCAAGTGGGATCCCTACAAGGTCGGCTTCGGCCCCTTCGTCCCCGGCGTCTACATGACCCCCTTCGCCTACTGCTACCGCTGCCCATTCCACCTGGAGTACCCCGGCTGCGGCCTGGTCTGCGTCCACCACATCGAGAAGTCCATCCTGAAGACCCAGGTGCCGCCGGGGGAGGTCGCCGCCATCATCGCCGAGCCCGTCCAGGGCGAGGGCGGCTTCATCGACCCGCCCCCCGACTACTTCAAGGAGATCAAGAAGATCTGCGACGACCACGGCATCTACCTCATCATCGACGAGATACAGACCGGCTTCGGCCGCACCGGCAAGATGTGGGCCATCGAGCACTACGGCGTCGAGCCCGACCTCGTCACGATGGCGAAGGCCATCGCCTCGGGGCTCCCCCTGAGCGCAGTCGTCGCCCGGGACGAGCTGATGAAGGACGTCTACCCCGGCAGCCTGGGCGGAACCTACGGCGGCAACCCCATCGCCTGCGCCACCGCCCTGAAGGTCATCGAGATCATAGAGCGGGAGAAGATCGTCGAGAGGGCCGCCAGCCTGGGCAGGAAGCTCAGGAAGCGCCTGGACGAGCTGAAGGAGCGCTACGAGGTCATAGGCGACGTCCGCGGCAAGGGCCCCATGCTGGCGATGGAGTTCGTCAAAGACCGAGGGACGAAGGAGCCCTACCCCGAGGCGGCCTCAAAGGTGCTGAAAGGCGCCCTGGCGGAAGGGCTGCTGACGCTGAAGGCCGGCCTCTACGGCAACTGCGTCCGGCTACACCCGCCCCTCACCATCGACGACGAGCTCCTTGAGAAGGGCCTGACCATCCTAGAGGACGCCATCAAGAAGATCAGATAGCTGTTCCCCCCTCTTTTCTCCAAACCCTTTTCTGATCACTGCTGCGCCGTCTGCTGAGCGGCCTGATCGACGGCGGCCTGGTCCTCGGGCCGCATCTCAGCCGCCCCCTGCGGGGCTTCCGACGGGAGCTCGTGGGTCTGCACCGGCGCGTGGAGGAGGTCCGGCGGCGGATACGGCGAGTTTATGAGGGTCGATAGGAGGAAGAGGGAGGTGAAGACGTGCTGATATATGGTGTGGAGGACCTTCGGGACGTTCGACTCGGGGTCGACCTCGAGTGCCGCCTCGAAGTCCTTCTGCCCGCCCGTGATGGTCGCGATGCCGCCCGCCTCGAACTTGACCAGGCTCGGCTTGGTGCTGATGGAGAGGAGGAAGCTGAGGACGAGCTCGCCGCCGGTCCGGCTCTCCTCCTCCAGCTTGACGTCCACGTCAAAGGTGATGGTGCCCGCGTCCTCCCCCGTCTCGAGCCTGACGCCCTCTAGCCGCTGTAGCTTCACCTGGATCGGTGCCGAGGCCGCCTTGGACTCGATGGCTTAACCCCCCATGTGACCTGATCCCGCGGGATTGATTTCGGGGCTCTCCTCCCAGCTTCCAGCTAGTTTTGTAGCGGGTTCGGGTATTGTAGATATGTGTGTAGTGGACGGAGACACCCACAGGCCCGGTCGCGCGAGGCCGGCTCCCGCCGACGGGCCTACGCTCGCGGTGGACAAGCCCGGCCGCTCACCCGATGGCGGAGGAGAAGGCCTCAGCGATGTTCTGAAGCTCCTTGGTGATGGCGGCGAGGAAGTCCATCCGCTTCTCGAGCCTAGCCCTGCGCTCGGTGACGAGCCCGTTGAATTTGGGCAGCACGTTCCTGACGACGCCCACCAGGAGATCCCGGTTCTTCTCGTCGCCGAGGTCGATGGACTCCATCCTGCCGTCGCTGTAGAGGACGATGAGGTCCCCCTTCGGGATGATGTTGGCCCGCTCGATCTCGCCGAGCTCCCTGGGCAGGGCAGACGGATCGACGGGGATCGCCCGCGCCAGCGGGCGCATCAGCCTGAGCAGGGCGAGGGAGAACGCCTCAACGACCTTCTCCTCCTCGGAGCTCAGCTCGCAGATCTGGCCCACATCCTCTCGCACCTTCCTGAGGACGCGGACTAGGTCGTCAGTTGATTCGCGCGCGGCCGGCGGCCGGGCCGCCGGTGGCTCGAAGACCTCTTCCAAGGGAATCGACTCGGGGGACTCCACCTTCTCCACGTCTTCGGCGTCGAGCACATCCCCCTCGACCCCGACCTGCTCCTCAACGCGTTCAGTCTCTCGAACCTCCTCCAGTGGGGTCTGCCCCGCTTCTACGGCATCCTGTTGGACATCCTCCGCCGTCGGTTCTTGAGACATCTGAATTCAACTCGCTGAGGACCGCTAAGACGGAAAGTTGTAGAGGGAGGGCGGACCAAAAGACTTTGTGTGTAGCCCCCCTCTACACCTCCCCCACGGAGGGCGCGACGGTCAACCAGAACCAGCGGATAATAGGCCGCCGTATGGGAATCCAGATTAAAAACATAGCTTTAATAGAGAAATAGACGTAAAAACACCCCGTATCTCGTTAAACCCGGTTTTTAATAGGTATAGATATACCATATCTCGGATAGAGAATCTATTTATTCACTCGGACTCCTCGATAGGTCAAGAACCGCCCACTGGGCGATGGGACTGTTTCGCGCAGCTCGGATATTGGAGCTAGGGCGCCGCCCCCATCGCCATCGTCGTCCAGGGCGCGAGAGGGGATGTGATGCAGAAGACCAAGCAGAAGGCCGTGGCGTACGGTCACGACGGCATCCGCCAGCAGGGCATCAGCAAGGTGGAGGAGGTGATGTCCGTCAAGCGGAAGCAGAACAAGATCACCGTCCGCCTGAAGAAGCAGAGGGCCATGTCGAAGTCCCCCCTCTACTACAAGTACGACATCCAGAAGTACGACCTGCACCCCAACTATTACTTCACCGAGGTCGAGGACCTGATCCCCCACGGCGTCCCCGAGTACATCGACGAGGGGCAGCACTACGTCGAGCGCATCGTCAGGGCCCTCTACTACTTCAAGCAGTGCGCCCTCATCGGCCCCAGCGGCACGGGCAAGACCCACATCGTCTACCTGGTCGCCGAGCTGACGGGGCTGCCCGTGTGGGAGGTGAACTGCGGCCTCCAGACGAGCAGCTACGACCTTATAGGCAGGTTCGTCGGCCTCGGGAAGGAGAACTGGATCGACGGGCAGGTGACCCAGTGGCTCAGGCACGGGGGCATCCTCTACCTCGACGAGGCGAACATGATGAAGCAGGACGTCGCCACCCGCCTCAACCCCGTCCTCGACACCCGGGGGCACCTCGTCCTGACGGAGAAGGACAACGAGATCGTGCCCCGCCACCAGTACGCCTACTGCATCATATCCATGAACCCCTTCTCCGCCGAGTTCTCGGGGACCAAGAAGCTGAACGCCGCCTTCCGGAGGCGGATGTCGGTCTGGATCAACTTCGACTACCAGAGCGTCGGCGACAAGATCTCCCCGAGGGAGGCCGAGCTCATCATGAAGCGGACCCAGCTGGACGAGGAGACGGCCTATAAGATCCTGCGCGTCGGCGCGGAGATGCGGAGGCAGTACAAGGCGGGGGACCTCCCCTACGGGCCCAGCGTCGGCGACCTCATCCACTGGGGGGTCCTCATCAAGGATGGAATAAACCCCAAGATGGCGGCTGAGGAGACCATCGTCGCCCTCACCAGCGACAACGCCGAGGTCCAGGACGACGTCAGGAGGATCATAGAGAGCGTCTTCGTGTAGGTGAGCCTCAGGGGGAGGGCTTGTGGGTTTCCTCGACTACGCCGGGACGCTTTCGCTGCAGAAGGATCCGTTGAAGGTGAAGATCTTCATGGATCCCAGGTTGACCTATCCCACCCTGACCTGGGATAGGTCGATGCCCGTGGCGAAGCTGCCCGAGCCGAGGGCCTCCGACGAGGCGGTGGAGTTCCTGGGATACTTCTTCCCCCCCGACGATAAGGGGCGGATCATGGCTGGCAGGCTGTTCCGAGCCGTCGTCACGCACCTCACAGCACACACGGTGAGGGCGCTGCCCCCGATCCTAGAGGCCCGATCGCACCCGACGCGCTTCATCGAGACCCTGCTGAAGGACCTATACATCGACGCCTACGTCGCATCGGCGCACCCGGAGAGAGTCCCCGACCTGGCCTACGCCAACGCCCTGGCCATGGCCTCGGCGAAGCGGCTGGAGAGGATCTACCTGCCGGCGACGCGCGTCATGACCGCCATTCTATTCAAGGTCCTCGCCAACGGACCTCTGGACGGGTTGACCGGGGAGGAGGCCGCGCTGGTCGAGGCGGCGGCGACGAGGCTACGGGAGGTCAAAGAGCGCTTCGCGCCCCCGGGCGACGGTGCCCTCGACGTCGACGAGCTGCGGGAGACCGCGGACTGGCTCGTTGAACAGCTCAGGGAGTTCGGCCCCTTCGTGGAGACCCCGTGCCTCCCGTACACGGAGAACGCCTCCCCCTGCAGCATATACAATCGGCGCATGGCTCCGCCGGACTCGGAGATCGAGCCTCTCTTTCTGGACGCGGTGGAGGCCCTTGGAGGGGCTCCGCCCGAGGGGGGGATGGCCTCCTGCTGGAGTAAGCAGGTCGACGTCGAGTGCCTGCAGGCCTTCAGCAGCACCATCATCCAGCGTCAGAAGGAGAGGAAGATCCTTAGGCGGCTTAAGGAGCGGCTGGCGTCCAGCCGGTTCAAGTCCATAGAGATACCGCCGGAGGACTACTCGGAGTACCTCAGGGCCCGGGAGCAGATAGGCGGAACGTCGCGGAGGCTCCTCAACAACCTCATCATGGCGACGAACTTCGAGTTCGAGGATATCAGGAAGATGTACGGGGTCCTCGACCTCGCCGACGCCATCCAGGTCATCGCGAGCAAGAGCCCGAGGAACGACATCTTCCTGCGGGACGAGATCATGAAGCAGAGCTTCTCCATCGTCATCCTCCTCGACGTGAGCAGGAGCATGAGGACGAGCCCGCTGGAGAACCGGGCGAGGGCCATCTGCATCGCCGAGGCGGCGAAGGACGTCATAACGGACTCGAACTCCTGGGCCTTCTACGCGTTCAGCGACAGGCTCTACGTGCTGAAGGACGGCTCCGAGGCGTACTCCCGCAGGGTGCGCGCCCGCATCGGCGGCGTCCCCTTCGACGGGACCACCTACATGCCCGACGCCCTCAGGGCAGCGGCCGAGTTCCTGAAGGGGAAGGTGGAGGAGCAGAGGATCATCTTCGTCCTCTCCGACGGCTACCCCTACGGCTACCCCGGCGTGTACGAGGATCTGGAGGAGATCACCCGGACCTACGAGGAGCGGGGCATCATCATCATCGGCATCGGCTTCGACACGGAGAAGATGGGAACCCTGTTCAGGTACAACGCCGCCGTCTACTCCCAGAGGGACCTGATAAAACACGTGGGCAACGTCTTCCTCCGGGCCTCCTCGGAGGAGCTGCTATAGCACGGAGACGCGGGATAAGGCGGCTCAGGAGGGGGCCTGCGGCTGCAGCGTCCGCACTATCGTGAATCCCTTGCTGAAGGTGAACTTGGGGATGGCCTCCGCTCCCGTGGGCTTTATGAAGACCTTCCTCGGCACGCCGTCCAGGAGGAGCACGATGTAGCTTGCCTCGTCGCCGAGGCCGACGTTGCGCAGCTCCTCGATGGATCTCTTCGCCTCCTCCAGCTCCTCGATCTTCGTCGTGATGGCCTCGATGGCTTCGAACATGAGCTCCGCCTCCCCCTGGACGCTGGAGGAGAGGAACATGCTCTGGAAGGGGACCCACTCGTCGGGCGTGCCCTTCTTCCCCTTCTTTTTCTTCTTTTTGCCGCCCTTTTTCTTCTTGGCCTTCGCCTTGCCTTTGGGAAGTTTCTCGCCGAGGGAGAGCTGCTTGAACCAGTCCTCGTTGCCGTACTTCTCCTCGGACTCCCTGAGGAAGTTGCCCAGGCGCTCGCTGTACTCCTTTTTCTGGGACAGGTAGTGGGAGATCTCTTTTTCAACTACGGTGAGGAGCTCTCGCAGCGAGCGGGTGTCCATTATCTCGGTGACGAGTCTCCCCGTCATGCGGTCACGCTCCGTTCAGCCTCGGGCCGGTCCCGCCGCCTGGCGGCTACTCTTCCGGCGTCTCCCTCGGGAAGGTGGGGAGGTCCCTGAGCTCGCGGCTGATCATGTCGAGGAGTCTGATGCGCTCTCCCAGCCTCCGGGTGTGCTTGCTGATCTTCGTCCGAAGTCTCGGCAGGGCGTTCCAGACCACAGTCAGCACGATCTCCGTCGGGTACTCCTCCAACGGCTTCGACTCGACCTTGCCTTGCCTGTCGACGACGACGAGGTTGCCCTGGGGGCTGAGGAACATCTTTTCGGCGTTGTAGAATTCCGGGATCGCCTCAGGCGGGAGTTCGAGGGTGACGTCCAGCCATCCGGTGTAGGCGGCCAGGGCGGCGCAGAGCTCTCTGCTGTGCCGTCTGTCCTCCGCTCTGGACTCCGCCAGCTCCTGCGCGCCTTCGCTTATCGACTGGAGCAGTTCGGACAGCGCTGGCTCCATCTCTTTGAGCCTCTCCTCCGAGGACTCTCCGAGGTGCTGGAGGTCGTCGTAGAATTCGAGCATCGCTTCTCTTCCCGTCTGATCCTCCATCGGCCTCTCCTCTATCGCCGCTTATCCCCTTTAGACTACCCCCGCCTAGGTTTTATGAGAGTTTGTGAGTGATTTCAACTACATACTGCTGCTCCATAACAGGCGGCGTCACGGGGGCAGCGCCCGGCTCAGCGCCCACAGCGCCAGGTCCCCCAGGAGTAGCGCGGAGAGGTAGCCGAAGGCTATGAAGACCAGGAAGGGGAGGGTGTGGGAGACCCAGACCTCCGAGACCCCGGCGCGCCCCAGCCTCCGGAAGACCTCGAAGGCGTCCTCGTCGTCCTCCATGTCCGGCATCAGCACGAACTCCCTCTCGGCGCCGTCCTCCCCCAGCGGAACCTCGAGGGGGTACTGGAACGGGGGGCCCCTCACCGCGTCGAGCCGCACCTTCATCCCCGAGATGAGGACGATGAACTTCCTCCACGGGGGCTCGGACTCGTGCCCCTCGAACAGGGGCGCGCCCCGTCGCGCCGCCGCCAGGTTCCTGACGAGGAGGATGAGGGCGAAGGAGGCCCCCGCCAGGGCCGAGTTCGAGAAGATCGTCAGCGGATAGATGACCGAGACCACGCCGAGGGCGGGCCTGACTAGGCGGGGCGGATACGGCTGGAGGAGGGCGAGGACGACGAAGGCCTTGAAGTCGGCGCCGCCGAAGAGGCCGAGGTAGCCGAGGGCGAAGGCGAGGGCCGTCGAGAACAGGACGGGCATCGCCAGGGCCATGAGGGTCAGCCTGTCCGTGGCCACCAGGTAGAGGTCGAGGGCGAGACCCGCGGCGCCGGAGACGACCCAGGTGAGGTCGGAGACCTCCCGTGTCCTCAGGTCGCTCCAGGAAGCGTAGCCGAGCATCGCGACGCTGACTAGGACCCTCAGGGCCTCCAGCGGAATCAGCCGGTGTCACCTCCGGTTCGAACAGTCTATCGTAGCCCAACGGTATTTAAGGCGGTTTACTTCACCCCTCGCTCAAGCTCGCCTCCGCCTGGACGTAGATGCCCCTGCGGTCATAGACCTGGACGCGGACCTGAACCTGATTTCCAGGTATCGCGTCGGTGAACGAGTAGCGGTAGGTCCCGTTTCCGAAGTCCTGCCGGGAGTAGCTCCCCAGCTCGGCCGGGTCCCTCCATGTCCCTCCGCTGAGGTAAGCTAGGGTGACGCGCCCCGCGAGGGTGGGAGCGCCCTCATTGAGGAGGTTGAGGAGGACGGTGACCTGCTTGATGTTTCCCAGCCCCCGGGTGTAGCTTCCCGAGATCACCGCCGTGGTGGTTATGTTCTGTGTGAAGCTCCAGTCGACCTCCGCGCCGCGGCCGCTGATGTTCAGGGTGAAGTCCGCGAACGCGCTGGAGACGCCCCTGCCGTCGGTCCTCCAGTCGAGCCAGACCCCGCCGGAGTAGGGGGGCTGCGAGGCAGGGGTCGCGTTCAGGTCGCAGCGGCCGAACTGGTAGTCGCCGCTCACGAAGTTCTCCCAGCGGTCCAGGTTGCCCCCGAGGTTCGAGGCGGCTCCCCCCTGGGAGATGTTGATGAGCGAGGCGACGACGACGTGCCTCGACCCCTGCTCGATGCTGAGAACATAATCGCTCAGGGCGCTCCAGTCGGCGGAGGCCTCGGTCCTGCTCCGCCGGTAGATGTAGGCCTGGGTCGAGAGGATGGCGAGGGATATGGTGAGCGCCGCCAGGACGAGCACCTGACCCCTGACCCGTCTGGAGCGCATCGCGTCATCCCCCCAGCTGTAGGCGGAGCCGGTACAGCGGGCAGCCGTCCGCCTCGACGGCGAGGAGGTACTCGACGGAGGCGACGGTTCGGCCGATCAGCCCGCCGTTGGAGATGAGACGGTCGTTGACGGGGGCGCCCTGCTCGTCGAGGACCGTGAGGTTGAAGGAGACGCCGGCGGGGAGGGCGGCCCTCAGGCACCGCTCAAGCCGGTCCCAGCTCCGCTCCTCCACCAGTCGGCCCAGGGTCCCGTTGCCGTCCAGCCTCAGCAGTACCTCCATGCCGAGAGCCTCCAGGGGCCTCTCCTCGTCGCCGTCCCTCTCCCGCGGTATCGAGGTCGAGTAGAGGAGAGTGGTGAATATGATGACCGCCGCCAGGAAAGCCTCCAGGGTGTGGACCGCGCCTCTCCTGCTCCTAATCATCCTCAACCGGGCTCCTGAAGCTGATCTTGAACCTGTAGAGCGTCCCCTTCACCTCGACCAGATACGAGACGGAGGCCACGTCCGAGATGGCGTGGGCGTCGGACATATCCGCCCCCACGGCGAGGGGCAGCTGCGGGTACGCGGCCCACTCCGCCCAGTAGTCGGAGCCGTTCACCCCCGTCAGGGCGAGCACTATCGGGCTCGCGTCCAGGAGATGGGGGATCGAGTAGGAGCCGTCGCCCCCGGTCAGGTTGAACATGTAGCCGAGGGAGAGGACGGCGGCGTTGACCACGGTCGCGCCCCCCGCCAGGTTGACGCTCAGGGTGTGGTTGAGGGGGCTGAGGGTTGCGAAGGTGCCGGCGGGCTCGGGCGGGGTCGAGTTGTGGGCGAAGGGTAGGACGCCGTAGCTCACCACCGACGGCTCGACCCGGGCGAAGGCCACAAGGAGGGCGGTGCCGCGGAGGGTGCCGGGCAGCGTGAACTCGACCGTCCCGGAGCCGTCGGAGGCCGTCGTCCCCGTCGCCGAGGCGGTGAACCCTCCGATCACGACGTAGTAGCGGACCGTGGCCGGGAGAGGGTAACCCCACCGCGCGGTCGACGCCGCAAACGTATAGGTGACGTTCCCTCCCTGGGCCTGGGACGAGACAAGACTCAGGGTGACGTTAAACAGCGTATCCACCCTGATGTGAAAGGAGACATCGTCGATGCCGAGGGCCTCCCACAGCCGGGGGTAGCCCACCGCGTAGGCGCTCGACGGGTTGAGGCGGGTCACCTTGTCGATGTCAAGCTCGTAGGCTTTTCCCGCCGAGAAGCCCAGGGCGGTTGGGGAGCCGACGACGCCCCAGTTCTCCGGCTCGCCGCGGGAGAGGAGCATATGCCTCCCGATCTGCTGGTACCGATCGAGGGAGGCGTCGCCGCCCTCCAGGTACGGCTCGACGGCGGTGTTCACGCCGTAGATGGCCCCCATGACCAGCAGGATCATGGCGGAGGAGGCGAGGAGGAGATCTATGGCGGCGGTGGGCATCTACAGCATCAGCCCCCTGAAGAGGTCGGCGACGAACCGCTGGGAGAGGTAGAGGGTGGCATAGGCGGTCACGGCGAGCATCGCCGCGTACTTGAAGCCTGAGGCAAAGCTCCCCTCGCTCACCTTCCCTATGAAGAAGCCGGAGAGCCAGCAGTGGAAGACGATCCCCGCCTCGACGACGAGGGTGCTCGAGGAGACGAGGATCTCCCTCTCCATGAAGGGGAGCTGGACCTGTGTCATGGTGTGGACGGTGAAGGTGACGGTGAACGCCATGAGGATGGACCAGACGAAGGGCAGGATGACGTAGGGCCTGAGCATGCCCCGCAGCCCCTTCTCGATGGTCTGCGTCTTCTCGCTGAACTCGGCGAGGAGGCTGAGGGTGTCGGCGTCCCCGCCGCCGATCTCGATGGTCTCCACGAGGATGAAGAAATCTATGACGACCGGCCAGCTCTTGATCCACTCCTTCAGGTCCCTGTAGATCTTCCTCAGGGAGACCCCCCACTCGATCTGGTTGACTATCCGCTCCAGGTCCCTCGTGAAGGGGCCGTACCCCCTTCGGGCCGCCGCGTGGACTATGCTCTTCTCCGGCGAGAGCCCGGTCCTCCGCGCCTCCGTCACATCCCTCAGGAAGCTCGGCATCGCGTTCTCCGCCGAGAGGTTCCTCCGCGCGATGCGGAGGTAGGTCACCGCCGGCGGGATGGAGATCGCGACCAGGCCAACCGTCACTATGAGCGCCGGGTCGGCCAGCTCCAGCACGAAGGAGAGCTGAGGGAGCAGCGCCGTGGTGGCGATGAAGGCGGCGAAGGCGGCGCCCGGGGCGAGGCCCAGCACGTAGGGCTTCCGCACCCCCCTCAGCGTGCTCGGCCTGATGTTGTTGGCCATGTACATGAAGAGGAGGGAGAAGAGGGGGATGACGAACAGGATGAGGGGATAGATGAACCCGGAGGTGTCGGGGAAGGAGCTGCCCACCACGCCCATCGACGTGGACGAGGTGACCGTCGAGAGGATGTAGAAGCAGAAGATGACGATGAGCATGATCATATATGCCTCCACCAGCGTCTCAAGCCTCTCGACGGCGTGCCGCGCGCTGTCGGCCCGGGCGTCAAAGATGTTCCGGAGCTTGCTGGTCAGGTAGTTGACGACGCTGCCGCCGCTCTTCACCGAGGAGACGTAGCCCTCTAGGAAGTCCGCGTACGCCCGGGACCTGGCCTCGGCGGCCCGCTTCTCCATCGCCGTCAGGGGGTCGCTGCCCAGGACCTCGACCTGCCTGACGATCTCCTCTCCCTCCTCCCTGAACCGCTCCAGGGCGTCGACGGACCTAAGCCTCTTGAAGCTCTCGTAGGGGGTGACGCCGCTCGCGGCCATCAGCGTGATCATCATCGCCCCGTAGGGGAGCTCCTCCTCCAGCTTCGGGTCCGACCCTTCCCCCAGCACCGCGCCCAGCCGAGACCTGACCCCCTCCAACAAGCGGATCGCCTCCCTTTAGATGCTCTGCAGAGCCTTCTCGTAGATCGCCTCGGGGTTGTTGTAGTACTGACTTAGGACCCTGTTGACGCTCCGGTAGTCCCTGATGTTCCTCTCCGCCATCCACAGCAGCACGTCGCGCCGCCTCTCCAGCTCCTGCAGCAGGTAGTCCGCCGAGAGGTCGAGGCCGAGGGCGATCTGCTCAAGCAGGTAGCTCCCCTCCAGGTCCTCGCTGAAGGTGTCCGAGGCGGGTATCCACTGGGAGACATCGTTGATGCCGCCGCCGGGCTTGATCTCCGCGATGTGGACGAACTTCCGGCTCGATACCCTCCGCTCCCCCTCCAGGAAGATGGGCGACTTCACGTGCTTCACCACGACGATGCAGTTCATCAGCGACAGTATGGAGGAGGGGATGTTCATCGGCGGCTGGGTCAGCCGCTTGAGGGCGATGTCAACGCTGTCCGCGTGCATGGTGCAGAGGCCGCCGTGGCCAGTGGCGAGGCTCTGGAAGAGGACGTACGCCTCCTCGCCCCTGATCTCGCCGACGATGATGAGGTCAGGCCGGTGGCGGACCGCCGACTTGATGAGGTCGTAGAGGCTGATCTCACCGCTCTTCTCCATGCCGAAGCCGGGCCTCGCGATGGTGGAGATCCAGTTCTCGTGGGGCAGGTTGATCTCCGCGACCTCCTCGATGGTGATGATCTTGTAGGTGGGGTGGGTCAGGCAGGCGATGGCGTTGAGGGCCGTCGTCTTCCCCGCCCCCGTCGCCCCTATGATCATCACGGAGAACTTGTTCTCCATCAGCATCCAGAGGTAGGCGGCGGTCATCTCACTCAGGGTCTCCGTCTTGATGAGGTCGATGATGGTCAGCGGGTCCGTCCGGAACTTCCTGATGGTGAAGCTGGTCCCTGAGGGGGTCACCTCCTTGCCGTAGGTGACGGCAAGCCGGTGCTTCCCCGGCAGGGTCGCGTCCACGATGGGGAAGGCGAGGCTGACGTGCTTCCCCGCCTTGTGCACCAGCTTCATGACGAAGTCGTTGAGCTCCTCCTCGCCGAAGGAGATGCTGGTCCGGATGTTCTCGTACTTCCTGTGCCAGAGGAACAGCGGCTTGCCGAAGCCCGTGCAGCTGATGTCCTCGATGTTCGGGTCGAACATCAGGGGGTCGATCTTGTCGAAGCCGGCGATATCCCGCTCTAGGAAGTAGAGGATCTTCTTCACCCCGACGGGGGTGAGGCCGCCGACGACGTCGCCGTGGTCCTCCAGGATGCGGGGCACCTGTTCGTGGAACGCCTCCTTCAGGCTCTGCCCCTCCTTGGGGGCCTCGAGCTCCTTCTCCAGGATCTCCCGGAGCTTCACGAAGGCCTCCCGCTCCTCCAGGTTCATCGGCAGCTCGTCGATGATATAGAGGTACTCGGAGGTCTGCTCGCTCTGCGATATGACCGCGTACGAGAAGGGGGCCTTGAGCGGGTAGCTCTCAACCTCCCGGTAGCCCTCGGGGACCCTCCAGCGCCTGATGCCGAGGGCGCCGAGGAGGGCCTCCTTGGGCAGCGTCTCCTCCTTCTCCTCCTGCTCCCTCTTCTTCTTTCCCCTTCCTAACACCATTCCGTCATCCAGCCTCCCAAGAGCTCAGAGTCAGCACGATGCTCGAGCCCTGTATCGAGCAGGTCAGCGCCAGGGTTCCGTCCCCCCCTTCATACGTCCCCGAGGCGGAGACGTTCGGGGGCAGGTCCACCCTCCACTCGGGGCGCCCCTCCCACGACTCCCCGAAGGCGCCCTCGACCCATGTGCCGGTGGAGTCGGATACGAGGCGCGCCCACCAGAGCCTGTCCCCGATGGTGCGCGGCAGCTTCAGGCAGACCCTGGCGGAGGCCCCGGTGGACTCCGCCAGCGTGATCAGCTCCGTCCCCTCGGAGGCGATGGTCTCCAGCACCCTCTTCAGCTCCAACTGCTCCGAGGCGGTCTGGAGGCTGCCGGCGTGCGTCTTGAAGGTGGCGGTGAGCATCAGCCCGACGAACCCAAGGGCCAGGAGCGTGTAGAAGTAGGTCGTCGCCTCCGAGGCCATCAGACACTCACCCCCCTCAATTCGACGCCGCAGACGAGAACCTCCACCCTTACCGTCGAACCCGACGGCCCGCTCGTGACGGGGACCTCCACCGTCCGCTCCGACCCGCTCAGGGTCGCCGTGATGCCGACCGAGGCGATGGAGGACGATAGGTTATAGGTGTACACCCGGGACGATACGCCGCTGCAGAGCACTTTGACGTGGAACTCGCCCTCCGTCTCGATGGCCTGCGAGCCGTTCAGGTTGATGATGTAGATGCAGATGTTGTTCACCCTCCGCCCCGCGACCAGTCCGCCCAGGGATGAGGAGACCAAGGGCCTGTAACCGACGATCAGCTCCGCCGCCTCCGCCCCCCGCTCGATATGCACCTGGGCTTGGTAGGCGGCGCTCTTGTTGACGATCGCCCTCTCGTCGCCGCGCAGCCAGCTGCCGACGCGGCGGGAGGTGGCGGAGGGCAGCTGAAAGACGACGCGGCCGGTGCTGCTGTTGAACACCACCTGTCTCGACGCGCCCAGAGTCAGGTTGATCTTGAGGTGGTTCCCCGCGGGCTCGACGCGTAGCTCTCCGCCGTAGTCGGAGAAGGATACTACCCGCGATGAGCCGGGCGACCAGGCCGCCGAGGAGATCGCCTCCTCCAAGCCGAGCATCTTCTCCTCTGCCGCGACCTGCTTCAGGGTCTCCTTCCTCGCGTCGATCCGGCTCAGGGCCTGATAGTACGCGATGGTGGAGACGAGGGTGAGCGAGAAGAAGATGATGAGCATGCTGACTGGCGTTGCCAGAGCCTTTCTCCCCGTAACGGGTCTATTGAGGCGATGCGCCTTCTCTCCACTCATGGAGGATCGACCGAAATGATAAATAAAAGAGGGAGGAGATGCAGGCTACTGCCCTGCATACTCGACGTTGACTTCCTCGATCCACTGGCCGTTCTTCGTGAAGACGGTGATGCTGACGGTGGTGCCGACGTCGTCGAGGTCGATGTTGTCCGGACTGAGTATGTAGAACACTATGGTTCCGCTTGAGGCGAGGTCGATATCGTTCGACGGCTCCGTCATAGACCTCTTTGATCCCTGGATGGTGACGTTGAACGTGCTGTCGCTAAAGTCCGAACCAGCCGGCTGCGCGTAGCTCAGGTCCGACGTGACGCTCACTGAGCCGGTTCTCCAGATGTAGACGTTGCTCCAGGAGCACTCGACGCCTCTGACGGTGATCTTGTCGATGAGGATGTCCCTCCCGCCGAGGTTCTCCACCACGAAGGCCGCGAGGGCCCCGCCGGTGCTGTTCACCCAGACGTGGGCTTTGGAGATGTCTACCTCCTCCTGCTCTGTCCGGGTCATGGTGATGTTGGTGGCGTAGTAGGTGACGACCCCTGCTAGGAGCACCGAGACAACCAGCAGTATCAGCGTAGTCACTACCTGGCTGAGGCCTCGCTTCCCAAACTTCATCTTCTTCATCTCATATCACCTTAGGTTGACGTGGCGGACTCGACGTTGACCTCCTCGATGTACTGGCCGTCCTTCGTGAAGACGGTGATGCTGACGGTGGTGCCGACGTCGTCGAGGTCGATGTTGTCCGGGTTCTTGATGTAGAACAGGACCACGCCGCTCGACGCGACGGGTATGTCGGTGGACGCCTGGTCATAGGTCTTGCCGTAGAGGGAGAAGGAAGAACCAGTTATCAAACTCTCCCTAGTGACGTTCATGTCAGCGCTGGGCGCGCTCGTCAGCCTCTCGAAGTAGACGTTGCTCCAGGAGCACTCGACGCCTCTGACGGTGATCTTGTCGATGAGGATGTCCCTCCCGCCGAGGTTCTCCACCATGAAAGCGGCAACCTGCGTGGAGCCGTTTACCCAGATGTGAGCCTTGGAGATGTCTACCTCCTCCTGCTCTGTCCGGGTCATGGTGATGTTGGTGGCGTAGTAGGTGACGACCCCTGCTAGGAGCACCGAGACAACCAGCAGTATCAGCGTAGTCACTACCTGGCTTAGCCCTCTCTTGCTTTTAATTAGACTAGCCACTTTTCGTATCCCCGACCCGTATTCCCCTCATTTAACGATATGTTGATTTGTATGTAGTTGGAATCCACAACAATAACACGATGACACAAACACTAACCTCAAACCTAGATGCCACTCCAGTATAGGGTGCTCCAGAAAAGGGATCAGGCGGTTCAACGTCGGCCTCAGGCCGTCGGAACGGCCTCTGCCAGCCGTAGGAGGGGGCCCGACGCCTCCTTCTTCCAGAGGAGGGAGAACAGCAGCCTGAAGGACTTGACTATGGACTTGTAGTTCGTCCACATCGCGAAGGGCTTATCCTCCTCGACCCGGCCGCGCTCCATGATCAGGAACATCTGGCTGCTGTCGGAGATGATAAAGTCCGGCGCGCTCTCCACGTCCAGGTAGGCGAAGTCGCCCTCGCAGAGGTTGATCTGCTCGAGGACGTAGGTGCTCGTGGGCGAGAAGTTGGTCAGGATGCGGACGTCGAGCCGCCGCTTCTTCGCGATCTTCTCCAAGTCGTCGAAGAAGGGCGAGTTGTAGAGCCAGAGCAGGTTCTTGTCCGAGACGGCTATCAGCAGCTCCCGGCTGCACCCGTGGAGGAGCTCATTCGCCTTGACGCTGATCTGCCGCCTCCCCTCCAGCACCTGGAAGGTCTCGCTCTGAGGCTTCACCTCCTCAGGCTTCGGCAGCGAGAGCCAGATGTCCAGGAGCTCCTTCTTCCGCTGCTCCAGCTGGTGTATCCGGTGGCGCCTCTCCTCGATGAGGTTCTCAAGCGCCCTCTCGAAGGGGACGGCGACGAACTTCATGGGCCTCTCGAACACGCACGAGACGAGGCCCTGCCTCTCGAGGCGGCGGAGGATCTTGTAGGTCTCGGTCCTGTGGACGCCGAGGGCCTCGGCGATCCTCTGGGCTTTCTGTGCCCCGAATCGGGCCAAGAACAGGTAGACCCGGACCTCGTTCTTAGAGAGGTCGAACTTGGTGAGGGCCTTCTTGATGAGCCCTAGTGCTCTGAGGTGTGTCGCCTCCTCCTCCGTCACCCTGTTGCGGCTGGCGGCTCTACTGTAGACCGGGAGAAGTTCAAGGTCCGCCTCGAGCAGCTGATCCTCGGGTTCCTTCGAGTCCTTGCGCTCAAAACGGTTTATTTGGCCTACCTGCATCTACCCGTCCCTGGGAGGTAGAGCCGGAGCTGTTTAAAAGAAAATTATGGAAGAGGAATCCGTATTACAAATCCATCATCTGCCGACCGATGGGTTGAGACCCGGGAGAGACTAATAAGGAGCATCCAGCCGCTATCAACTACAAGGATATCGTAACGGATTATAGGCGGACGCCAATGGTGAAGATCGGCTTCCACGTCTCCATCTCGGGTACCATCGACAGAGCGGTGGATCGCGCCCTGGAGCTTGGCTGCGACACCTTCCAGATCTTCACCCGAAACCCCCGCAGCTGGGCCTTCAGGCCCTTCAAGCCCGGGGAGGCCGAGGCATTCAGGGATAAGCGGCGGGACGCCGGCCTCGATCCCGTGTTCGCTCACATGCCCTACATCCAGAACCTCGCCTCCCCGAAGGACGAGGTCTACGAGAGATCCGTCGCCTCCCTCATCCTCGAGCTGGACCGATGTTCCGTCCTGGGGATCCCCTTCCTCGTCACCCATCTCGGAAGCCACCTCGGCGCCGGCCCCCATCGAGGGGTCGCCCGCGTCGTCGATGCCGTCAACACCGCCCTCGGACGGTCCGACGCACCCGTGGTGGTCCTCCTTGAGAACGGCTCCGGCTCGGGGAACCAGGTGGGGTCGAGCTTCGAGGAGCTGCAGCGGATTCTGGAGGGCGTGGAGGATCAGGGCCGGGTCGCCGTCTGCCTCGACACCTGCCACGCCTTCGCCGCGGGATACGAG
>QMXQ01000009.1 GCA_003662205.1 Candidatus Bathyarchaeota archaeon | reverse complement strand
GTCTACCGCAGGCTGCTGGACGCGCTGGGCCTCTTCGAGAGGCGCCGCGGCGAGGTCAGCGAACTGGCCGAGGCGCTCATCGAACTCATCGTGAAGATACGCGAGCGGCTGCGAGCCGAGAAGAACTACAAGCTGTCTGACAAGATCAGGGAGGAGCTCGCAGAGATCGGCGTCATCCTAGGCGACAAGCCGGAGGGGACAAGCTGGAAGTTCGAGAGACAACACTAACCTAGATCAAGCCTCTGTTCACACAGGCATAACCCGAGAAAGGCGGTTTTTAGAAACTGTAAAAATAATTAGAATTTTTATCATGAATGACTTAAACACATTATAGACTTTCCGAACTCGATTTAAAGATACACATGAATTATAAGATACTGAACGACATAAATCTCAGCGGCGAAATCCCAACAACACTATGCAGCAAGTGGAGGAGCACGAGTATTATGGCTAGACTCGTGAAGGGATCAGAAACGGATAAATGGTTACCTAAACATTGGCGAAAAACCACATTTCCAATATTACGAGAACCAGCATCTGGACCAGAGGATATAGTGGGTTCTGCTTTTCTAATACACTATCATGAAATAATATACGTTGTAAGTGCAAAACATGTTATTGACAAAGATTCTCTGGTTGTTATGATGCCTACAAAAGAGAAAAAAATGCTACCCATTCCCTTAGCAGCTCTTGAAGAAGCGGGAGCAAAGTGGATTCCTCATCCTGCTGGTCTGGACCTAGCAGCGATTCCTTTCCCAGATGCATTATTAAAAAGACTAGATGTAAGAATAATTGGAGAGGACCACTGGGTTACTCAGACAAAAATTATGAAGAACTCTGAGGTAGTACATCTTGGTTTTCCCGAACAGACTCATGCTTATTATGAAGATGGAACGCCTGCCCCTATTCCCATAGGAATGCGCGGAAGAATAATTGGTTTTCAAGGCTTATCTATTCAAATGAAAACTGCAGGAGCACCTGGTGCAAGTGGTGGTCCTGTTTTTCTTAAACGGGAGGGAGCATCTCCACTTTTGATAGGCGTAGCGACGAATATTAAACTGATAGGAAAACCCACGCGTCCAAGTGAAGGCAAACCTCTTCATGAGACGTCTACTTTACCGATCTCTCTAATCAAGGACATATTGGAGTCGAAAGAGATGGTAGAACAATGCAAGCGTCTAGGATTTTCTCCGACAAGAGACTCGACAAATTTTAATTAAAGGAAAATCAATAGGGCGACATAAACCTCACTAACTCAGTCCATGTGTATTTTTGTGTAGAGACTATTCAGTATAATCTGATGGCGGCGCGCGTCGACTTCTACCAGGCCCTTCGCGGCCTCATCGATCAGATCCCGCAGGGCTGGGTCTCCACGCCCATCGACCTGGCCGATGCCCTCGGCGATAGGCGCGCAGCCCGAGCAGTCTCGGAGGCCCTTCAACGAGATGAGTTAAGAGACGCGGCGGAGAAGGTCGTGAAGAGCCCTCCTCCCGTCTGGAAGGTGTTCCGCGACTTCTCGACGGATAGACCGCTGCTGCGGCTATTGGAGTTCCAAAGGGTGATGTCGGATCGGGTCGTTCAGGAGGACCGACTGAGCGGCGCCGAGCTGATCGCCGGTGTGGACGTCGCCTACGCCGGGGACAAAGCATACGCGGCCTGTATCGTCCTAGATGATCGGTTCGAGGTGGTGGACTCGGCGTCGGCGACGATCGACGTCCGCTTCCCGTACATACCGGGATACCTCGCCTTCAGGGAGGCCCCCGCCGTCGAAGCCGCTGCCAAGCGCGTCTCGGGGTTCGATGTGCTGCTGGTGAACGGCCACGGCGTCGCCCACCCTCGGGGGTGCGGCCTCGCATCTCACGTCGGCCTAGACCTGGAAGTGCCCACGATCGGCGTCGCCAGGAGGCGGCTGTGGGGCGCTGTGGGGGCGCCGAGGGGGGATTGGACACCTCTCCTCCACGGAGACCGCGTCATAGGCGCGAAACTGTCAATTGGCGGCCGACACCCGATCTATGTTTCAGTCGGCCATAACATCTCCCTCGAAACCAGCATAGGGATCGTGCGGAGGATGGTCAGGCGCGGCCGTCTCCCCGAGCCTCTGAGAGAGGCGCATCGAGCCGCGGAAGAACTTCGAGCGAAATTAGGCGCTCGACGGCCTTGATGTCGTAGCGATTTATGCCGAGCGTTTCAGGTTAAATCATTAAATATGTGACTACTGGATCCATTGAGCAAGATGCGGGATGTCTTCGGCAAAGCCTTGATGAAGTATCATTCAGAGGGCGAAGCCGAGTATGTGATCGAGCGCGACGACGGTTTGATGGAGGCCCTGAGCGCTGAAGGCTACTTCCTCGACTACTCTCGTTGGCCTGAGTTCGAGAGGCAAGCCATTCTGGAGGCTCGGGGCAGGGTTCTCGATGTGGGCTGCGGCGCTGGGAGAGTGGCGCTCTGGCTACAGCGCAGGGGTCTTGAGGTTATCGCCATCGACATCTCGCCTTTGGCTCTGAAAGTGGCGAGTCTCCGAGGGGTCAAGGACTGTCGATTGATGGACGTCAGAGGTCTGAAGTTCCCCGCCGGTCACTTCGACACCGTCGTGATGTTCGGCAACAACTTCGGCATCGCGGGAGACGTTCAGCAGACTAGAGATGTGCTCAAGGAGCTTCACCGGGTCACTACGGAGGATGGCCGGATCATCGCCGCCTCTAGGGATCCTTTGAAGACCGATAATCCGGCTCATTTTGCATATCATGAGCAGAACAGGAGGAGGGGTCGTCCGCCGGGACTGGTCACCATAAGGATCGGCTTTCAAGGTGAGTTTGACGACTGGTTCGACCTTCTGATGGTTGGAGAAGAGAAGGTGCGAGAGGTCGTTCGACCCGCAGGATGGGAGATCAAGAAAATATACGTCGATGGTGCAAATTACTGCGCGGTCCTTACAAAGTGATGGCCAATCTACCGCCTTTTTATCTATGGAAGGCGAGTTGATCTGGAAGTCACCGTGCGCGGAGGAAATGGAGAATAGACGCGTCGCCGTCGAGTGATTCGAAGCCAACGCGGCCGAGATGGCGGAGATGAGCAACGTCCCGCTCAAAAATAGAGAATAATCGGTATGGGGAGGAAGAGCGTTGAAGAGAATCGCGGACGGGGTCTGGCAGCTTGAGATCCCGATGAGGTACAACCCCCTAGGCTATACCTACTCATACCTGCTTGTTGACG
The DNA here is from genome assembly GCA_003662205.1 of Candidatus Bathyarchaeota archaeon. GTDB lineage: Archaea > Thermoproteota > Bathyarchaeia > TCS64 > TCS64 > B46-G15. Next base: position 16,117 of record QMXQ01000009.1, on the reverse strand, counting down.
ACGCGACACTCATAGACACGGGGGTGGGAACCGGGGAAGCCCGATCCGCCCTGAAGGACCAATTAACGAAGGCAGGACTCAAGACCTCGGACCTGAAACGGGTCATTCTGACTCATCTACATCGGGACCATGTGGGGCTAGTGGACCACATCAAGACCGTCTCCGATGCCAGGATCTACGCTCATGAGAAAGCCGTGGAGATCCTGAGGGAAAGGGAAGCCAGGGACAAAAGCAGATATGAGGAGATGAGGGAAGAGATGAAACGCCTTGGCGGCGCGGGCCTCCTCAAGCTCCTAAGCCGGTTTGAACTCGCCTTCAGACGCCGCCCCGCCCCCATCCCCATCGATGAGACGCTGAGCGACGGCGACCTATTGAAGCTGGAGAGCTCGCGGCTGAGGGTGATCTGGACCCCGGGGCACGCCCCGGAGCACATCTGCCTATACGACATGGAACACCGGCACCTCTTCTCGGGAGATCATGTCTTGCCGCAGATCACATCGCACGTCAGCGCCCACACCTATGAAAAGGTGGACCCCTTAGGAGACTACCTGAACTCCCTAGAGAAGCTTCGCGGCCTCCCCGTGGACCTCGTTCTCCCCGCTCACGAACATGAATTCAAGAACCTTGAGGGAAGAGTTGAGGCACTTATACGGCACCATGAGAGAAGGTGCCGCGAGATCAAGGAAGCCCTTAGGAGGAGGAAATGCACGGTTTTCGAGGTCTCATCCAAAATCTCATGGGACAGTCGCCCCTGGCCCCTTATGCCCTTCTGGATAAAACGTATGGCGGCTGCCGAGACCTTGGCGCACCTCATCTACCTGAGAAACAGAGGGGAAGTTGAAGAAGAATTGAGAAACGGCGTCCTGTACTACAGCCTAAAATAAAAAGGGCTCTGTGGTCATCTCCAAACTTTGATTCCCCTCTCTAGGAGGTACTGCGCCGCTAGGTCGGCGACATCGGGAGCCCTGAAGGGGATGCGCATCTCCTTGATGTGAATGAGGATCTCCTTGTATGAGATCTCCTGAATGCTGCGGCTGCTCATGTACTCATCGAGAATAGTCTGGGCCACCTCCTCCGCGACTCGGTATTTTGGGCTTAGGGTCTTGAAGTGAAGCCTGAGCGCCCGGGATATCTCCTCCGTGGAGGCGCCCTCTAGCGCCCAGACCGTGGGCCGAGGCCCGCCCTTCGAGTTCTTTATCTTGGAGACCTTGATGGCGGGGTTGATGATGCCGAGGGTCCTGAGCCTCTTTATAGCCCTGTAGACCGTCGCCTCAGCCATGTTCAACTCCGTCTGTAGAACTAGGGCGGTCGCAGCTCCGTGGAGACAGAAGTATAGGAAGGCCTCGGCCACCGCGGATGATGAGAAGATCTTCTCGCTGAAAGAGAGCAACTCCTGAATGTTCTTGAGCGTCGTCGCCAGGTTGTTCCTCTCATTTAATAATAATAACCTGCGATACAGCTCTACATACTTACCGAAGTTACGCTCATCTATTGACGATAACTTCGGCGACCGATTTTTATTCGAGCGACGCAACATATTATCCGGCATAGTATCCGTCATCAGACCTCCCCAAAATTAACCGCAAGGTTGGCGGTCTTACATCCCCGCCGATAATCTTATAAGATTACTTGTTAACATGTTAACAAGTAAACTTTTGGAGGTTGCCACCGCGCCCAGGAAGACCGTCGCCATCCGCGGCCTCGACGTCGAGCTCTACCACGAGGTCTTCACGATGGCTAAGAAGGATGGCAAGCGGGTCGCCGACATCGTGAACGCCGCCCTCAAGGAGTTCATAGACGCCGCGAACAACGGATTTAACGGTGGCAACGGGAAGGGGAACGGGTCGAACAACGGCCACTTCGTCCTCAGGAACAACGGGGAGATCACCCTCTCCAAGCGCGACATCATAGGCCTTAAGCGGGAGGTGGGACCGTTCAGAATAGAGAACACAGGCCACATCGTCTTCGAGAAAGATGTGGATAAGGACGCCCTGAAGCACATAGAGCGGATCATCATCCACGCCGGGACCGTGGAGGTCCCCCGAACCCTCTACCCCCAGTTCCTGATAAGATCCGAGATACACGGCAAGCTGGAGAAATATTGACCCCAACAGCGAACAGATCCATAAACGAATTGTGCTTGGCCGGCGTGGAGGATGGGAGTTTTAAGGCCTTCCAGAGGGAGGCCTCCCACAGCGTTCTCTGCTGCGTGGAGATGGCCTCCGACCGGATCGAGGCCGTGAAGCTCTCGCGCATCGCGGTGGATGGCCTCGACGCCACCGAGAAATTGTTGAACATGCTTGAGGGCGTCGCCGTTGACGCGGTCATCCTCGGCGGCATAACCTTCGCCGGCTTCAACATCATCGACCCACGAATAATTCACCAGGAGACGAACGCCCCGGTCATCGTATACTCGGGTGAGAAGCCGGACAACGACGCGATGTTTTTGGCTCTGAAGAAACATTTCGAGGATTGGATGGCGCGCTGGAGGATTGTAGAGCGCCTGGGCGGCGTTCACGAGGCCGTCTCTCGGCCCGGAGAGCCGCCGGTATACTTCGAGGTGGTTGGCGGCTCAGCGCGCTGGGCGGAGGAGGTGCTCCGGTCTTCGGCGTTGATATGCAGGATCCCCGAGCCCGTGAGGGTCGCGGGGCTCATCGCTCGCGGGGTCAGCCGCCCAGCCTGTTGAAGTCGAGGGCAGCGACCTGGTGAGTCTGAAGGTCGACGATGGGGGCGATGCCGGGCGTCGGGATCAGGTTCATCCTCTTCTGGAACGAGGTCTGCCCCTGCCATGCGCCCGAGGCTATCATGGTGACCCCCTTGTACCTCTTAGAGCCGTAGATGTGGACGTGCCCCATCTGGAAGATGTCAGGCGCCGAGGTGATCACCAGTCGGTCCTCCTTCTCCGGGGCTATGGGCGTCGTTGCGCCGTATATCGGCGCCACATGCCGGCACCTGAGGAGGAGCTCCATCCCCTTCACCGGCGCGTGGAAGTCCAGCCCCGGGGTCTGAGAGAGGACGTCATCGAGGGCCTTCCCGTGGCAGATGAGGGCCTCGACCCCGTTGAGGCGCAGCCGGCTCGGGTTGCTCAACATGTGGATCCGCTCATCCTGGTGTAGTGACTTCGCGTACTCCTCTGAGATGGGCGGCTGAGGCAGGCTCTTGCGGACCGCGTCGTGGTTCCCAGGTATGACGACTATCTCGACGTAGTCGGGGAGCTTGGAGAGCAGGGCGGCCACGGCCTCGTACTGGTCCCGGATGTCGGTGATCGCCAGCTCGCTCATCTGCTCGGGGTACACGCCGATCCCGTCCACTAGGTCGCCGGCGATGATCACGTATTTGACCCTGGCCGCGAGCCTCCGCGACTCCGGCGGGCCCACCTCCAGATTCATCCACCTGAGGAATCGGTCGAAGAGGTCGTCTAGGAAGAGCTTGCTCCCGACTTGGAGGTCGGATATGAACGCGGCACATAGGGGGATCTCCGACCTCCTCGGGGTCTTGCTGGGGACGTCGGGCCAGATGAAGTCTTTTGCGATGAGCAGGTCCTGCCGGTATTTGAGAGCTTCGACGCAGATGACCTGGTCTTCCAAGATCGAGAGTCCCTTCCTGACCGTCTCCTCGTCGGAGGCCATCACCGTGATGGAGTCCTCCAGGTCTTCTAGGTCGATGAATAGGCGGTGGCCTCTAGCTCTTTTTCGGGTCACGATGCCGATGACCTTCACCGTCGATTTCAGGGGCATCTTGAGGGCCCGGCCTATCGTCACGGCGTCTCTCACATCCATCCGCTCGCGCAGGATCCCCTCCATCTTCTTGTACCGGCTGCGGAAGTATTCCACGAAGCCCTCGACGCCGCCCGCTGGCTCCGCCGGGTGATCCTCCACAACCTCCAGCTGTGCGTCGTACTCGCTCGCCAGGGGTCGTCCCCGCTTTTTCCCCGTGAGGGGTCTCCGTGCCTCAGGTTTCTTCCTCGTCTCCTCGACGACGGATTGGAGGAAGGATTGGTCTAGGACATAGAGTTCGTCTGGGCTGGCGTTCGCCCTCTGGATCGCGCGCCTCATGAGTTCTTCGCGGGTGCCCTTTTCAAGGGTTCTGAGGTATTCTAACCCGTCGGCGCTCAGCTGGTAGCCTGCCTCGATTATCCTCTTTAGGACGGGCCTCAGATTTTCCGACACAGCTGTCCTGCTCCGACCGATGGGTGATGAGGAGCGACCAGCGAGCTACCGGCTCCCAGCCATGGCAAGGTAGTCTTCTCTGGGCGGGCTCCAGGCCTCGACGATGATCACTGGCTGGTCCCCCTTGGCAACGAAGCTGTGGGGCTCGTTGGCGGGGATCGTCCATGAGACGCCCGGTTCCACCCTGAGCGTCTCTCCTCCGGATGTGAGCTCTCCTTCTCCCTCCAAGCAGGTGCCGATCTGCTCGTTGTGGTGCGCGTGCTTCGGGAAGACTGCGCCCGGCTGGATGACCATCTTTATGAGGGTCATCCTCTCCCCGCTCCCCAGGATGGCCATTTCGACGCCCTCCAGGGGGCTCAGGCGCGGTGCATCCTCTATTCTGATGGGTTTCATGTGGGCTCTACTCCGTCTCTTTCCTTCGCCGCGTATAAATGCTTGTGGGCGGGGCTCAGACCGCGACCTTCATCCTCTTCTTCCGCTGCTGTATGATCTCCCTGATCTCCTTCCTGATGTAGTACCTGTAGGGCATGCTGCTCGTGTTCCTGTCGATGAACCCCTTCTCGTACAGCTTCTTGAGGAGGCGCGCCGTGTGCTCCCGCGTCTTCTTGATCCGCTCCCTGATCTGGGGAACCGATCCCTCCCCCATCTCCTCTATGATTGCGAGGACCTCAAGCTCCGTCCCCGTGAGCTGGTCGAGGACGGCGTCCTGCTGGATGGGGATGGGCGCTCCCACCTCTGGCTGGGCCGCGGGCTGCCGAGGGGCCTTCGCTAGCCTCTGGATCTCCTTCTTCACAGATTCCACCGCCTTCTCGGTCTCCGCGAGTCTGCTGACGATCTTCCTCGTCTCTTCCAACCCCTCGCGCGCGACGACGAGAGCCTCATCGCTGGTCTTCATAGCCTCCCTCGCCGCTTGCTGCGCATCCGCCGCCTCTTCCTCGATCCGCCTGACAACGCCCGTGAACCTGGCGAGCTGCTTGGTGAAACCGAGGGTTATGCCCTTGACCAGGTCTTTAGCAGCCTCATACTCGCCCTGGGCCTGCTTGATACGGCGGTAATAGATGAAGGATGCCGCTACTGTCACGGCGAGGAGCGACGCGGTGGCGAACAGGAGCTCCAAACCTCATCACGGTCTAAACGTGTTCAACTATGCTCTATTTCGCGGCGAACTATTTTACGGTTTTCTATGTAACGAGATTAAAACAAACCCTGTTTCAGCTTATACGTTTCTCAATTTTTCTTTCTTGGTAAGCGTTAAGCTCAGAGTTTAATAATCATCGCGTGTATAGCTTCTGGATGCCTTTGCAGGAGAGCGGAAGGCTGGAGGCGGAGCTCCACATCACCGGCAGGGTCCAGGGCGTCGGGTTCCGGCCCTTCATCTACCGCAAAGCCGTCAAGAACGGGCTGACCGGCCACGTCATCAACCTCGGGGACGCCGGCGTGGAGGTGGTCGTCGAGGGAACCCCGAGCCAGATCGAGGCGTTCATCCGCGAGGTTGAGGAGGACGCGCCGGCGGTCTCGGAGATCGAGGAGATACACGTCGTATACCAACCCTACCGAGGCCGGTTCAAGGAGTTCAAGATAGACAGGAGCCAGAGCCGGGGGCGGGCCGCCTCCGGAATCTTCCCCCCCGACATCGGGATATGCGCCGACTGTGTCAAGGACATGGGTGACCCTGAGAGCCGGTGGTTTGAGTACCCCTTCACGGCGTGTGCCTGGTGCGGGCCGCGGTTCACCGCCATAAGGTCGCTGCCCTACGACCGGGAGCGCACCCACATGGACGCCTTCCCGATGTGCCGATACTGCGAGGCTGAATACCGCGACCCGATGGACCGCCGTTTCGACGCTCAGGGGATCACCTGCTCCCTCTGCGGGCCCAAGATGACCCTGTACGACGCCGCCGGCTCAGAGATGCGCGTCGACGACGTTTTCGAGGCCGCCGCCGAGCTGCTGAGGGCGGGACACGTGGTCGCCGTCAAGGGCATCGGGGGCGTGCACCTGGCGGCTCTCGCTACTGATGACGATGTCGTTCAGAAGCTTCGTGAGCGGAAGAATCGCCCCTATCAGCCCTTCGCGCTGATGTCGCCGGACCTGAAAGCGGTGAGGAGCTACGCGTCGCCCACCAGGGAGGAGGAGACCGTCCTAGAGTCTTGGCAGCGGCCGATTGTGCTCGTGAAGAAGAAACGTGGCGGCGCATTATCCGGGCTGATCGCTCCCGGCCTGGATCGGGTCGGAGTGATGCTACCATACACCGGAATACACCTAATGCTGTTCAGGCGCCTCGGGCTGCCCGCCCTCATAATGACCAGCGGGAACAAACCGGGGCTGCCCATGGCTATCACAAACGAATCTGCGCTGAGCGAACTCAGTGGCATCGCAGACTATTTTCTGCTCCACAACCGGGAGATCATAAACCGGTGTGACGACTCCGTTCTCAGGATAATCCGAGGCCACAAAACTTTCCTCAGACGATCGAGAGGCTACGTGCCCGACCCCATCGATGTGCCCCTGAAGCGGGGGCTCTCTATCGCCGTGGGCGCCGAGCTGAGGAACGCGGGCGCCATCACCCATAACGGAAAGAGCTTCATGACTCAATACCTCGGAGACATCACCAACATAGAGTCCCTGGAATTCGAGCGAAACGCCCTCGACGTCTTCAAAAGGCTGCTGAATATCACGCGTAACCCCGATGTGATAGGGTGTGACCTCCACCCAGGTTACATGACATCACACCTCGCGGCCGAGATATCACAGGAGACCGGCGCGCCCCTCGTGAAATCACAGCACCATCACGCGCACATAACGGCAGTAGCCGCAGAACATAAAATACCCCCAGATGAACCCATCATAGGCATCGCGCTGGACGGCGTAGGATACGGAACAGATGGGGCTATTTGGGGCGGAGAGGTCCTAAAATCGACTTATTCAGAGTTCGAAAGGGTGGGCCATCTTGAGTACCTGCCGATGCCTGGGGGTGATCTATGCACCTACTACCCCCTAAGAATGCTGATATCCGCTCTCACGCCAACCGCATCAGACGAGGAGATATGTGATATCACAGAAAATCACATCAAAAAGGGCCTCCCACATGGGGAAACGGAGCTTAGATTGATTCTCAGGCAGGCCAGGGACTCACGCGTTATTAGAACCTCCAGCTCTGGACGGTTTTTGGACGCCATCGCTGCTTTAACCGGCCTTTGTTATCGTAGAACCTACGAGGGAGAGCCCGCGATACGGGTGGAGGCGGCAGCAGCCAGGGGAAGACCCGATCACCTCAACATGGATCCCGAAATAGAGGTTAAAAACGGCGTTTACATCCTTAAAACCAGTGAATTCCTGTATAATCTTGCGGGATTAATGAATAAGATGAAAGTATGCGACCTTGCGGCGTTTGGACAGAGATATTTGGCTCTGGGTGTGGCTGAAATGGCCCTCGCGGCGGCCTCTGAGAGCGACATTAAAACGGTCGCCTTATCTGGCGGGGTGTTCGTAAACGAGTATATTACAAATGAAATAATCGATCGGATTTCAGAGCAGGGACTGAACGTCCTATATCATAAGTTTGTGCCCCCTGGTGACGGGGGCATAGCCCCCGGCCAGTCTTTGGTGGCCCTGTCTCATGTGATGTAGTGTGATATCACGTGATTTTGAGGCTTTTCGGGTCCGCGAGCCGTCTAACCCCCTCCATCAACTCTTCTTCAATTCTTTTTAAAACATTTGACGCGCGTCCCGGATCGGATTCATGTATGAACTCGACGTATTCCCTCAACTTCTCTGCTAGGATCTGATATTCATCGAAGGGCGCCCCCTCGAAGACGCCCACATAGCTCAGGAGTAGTATCGTGTATATTGCCGAGATGATGTTCCTCCTGGCCTGAGATAAAGTACGGCTAAACGAGCCTCTACTAACTCTTTTAGACCTAAAGAGCGCCCTTTCTTCGTAAGTAAGGTCAATATCAGAAATCGAACTCGATATAAGGTCTATTATCAACGTTTCATACTGAGTTTTTGTTAGATTACTATATTTTAATAAAATACCTGCTATCGGGTCCCTAAATGATCGATCCAGGACTTCTTTAAGGTCTTTCACCCCCTCAAAGGTGGCATCTTCAACCAATCACAACGCCCCCACACTTGGCGCTCCTTGTATACAAAACTGTATACGCGAGGAAATATGTCTATCGTCGAGTTACTCAGAGGCATAGACGTAAAATATTGCATATAGTAATTAAAAATTAATGAATAATCTAACTATTTTAACAAGATAATGTAATCACATCAATGAAAAACGCTTAAACCTGTGCAGCGGTAAAACAACGCGATGTTGTCCAGCGATGCTCTGGTTATAGACGCCCCAACCGTCGCGGAGCGGATCTCGAAGTTCATCTCCAAGCAGGTCTCGATATCAGGGCTGGAGGGTGCCGTGGTGGCCGTCAGCGGCGGCATCGACTCCGCCGTGACGCTGGCGCTAACCGTTGAGGCCTTGGGCAGGGATCGGGTGCGAGCGGTCACGATGCCCGAGCGTGACATCAAGCCGGAGGGTGATATCACGGATGTGATGCAGCTCGCCGAGATGTTTGAGGTTACATGTGACGTGGTCGAAATCACGCCCGTATTACATGTGATGCGGTCGCTGCTCCCCCTCTACGACCCCTCGGACCGGGTCTCCTGGGGGAACGTCAAACCGCGGGTGAGGATGACCATCGCGTACCACTACGCGAACGCCCTCAGGAGCATGGTGATCGGGAGCTCCAACAAGACGGAGTGGCTGACGGGGTACTTCACGAAGTACGGCGACGGCGGCGTGGATCTCATGCCCCTCGCGGACCTATACAAGACCCAGGTCAGACAGCTGGCCCGCCATCTCGGCATCCCCCGGAGGATTATAGAGAAGACGCCCACCGCGGGCTTGTGGCCGGGGCAGTCCGACGAGGGAGAGCTAGGCATCGAATACGCCGTCCTCGACCTCATCCTGTACGGATGGGAGCGGGGGATGGCCGTAGCCGAGATCGCGCATGAGCTGGATGTGGAGGCCTCGACGGTGGAGCGGGTCCTCGACAGGGTGAGGGCTAACGAGCATAAGAGGCGTCTTCCACTAATCTTAAGACTTAGTTCCGTCACAGGTTGATATAACCCTCGGGACTTTGGGTGTTGGAGACTTGGGGCGTCGGCGGAGGAAGGTAGTCAAGATCGTGAGGAGGACCCTGCCGGAGTTCTACCTCTGCCCTAGATGCGGCAAGAACACGGTCAAGGCTACCATAAACAGGAAGCGGGGGCAGGTCACGGTCGTCTGCGGGAACTGCGGCCTCAACGCCGCCTTCTCCATTCAGCCCCAGATGGCCGAGGTCGACGCCTACTGCCTCTTCGTGGACAGCTACTACGGAGCGGAGAGCAAGGAGGAGACCCCCGTTGCCTGAGAGCGTGGAACGATACCTGATAGAGAAGATCGGGGAAGACGGGGCTATCCACATGACCCTTCTGGACCCGGAGAAAACCAGGTCAAGCGACTGCGTCGTCGTCGCCCAGGAGGCGGAGAGGGCGGGCACAGCCGCCATCATGATCGGTGGTTCAACCCTGGCCTCGAACGCGGATCTGGACGCCGTTGTGAAGGAGGTCAAGGCGCACGTGGATGTGCCCATCATCCTGTTCCCCAACAACATCACAGGGGTGAGCCGCTACGCCGACGCCATCTGGTTCATGTCCCTCCTCAACTCCTCCAACACCTACTACCTCATCGACGTGCAGGCCCTCACCGCCCGCCTCGTCAGGCGCTACGGCCTCGAAACCCTCTCCCTCGGCTACATCATCATCGGCGACGGCGGAGCCGCCGGCTTCGTCGGCCAGGCCCGCCCCATACCCTACGACCATCCCGAGCTGGCGCTGGGGTACAGTCTGGCGGCGGAAGCCCTCGGCATGCACTTCGTCTACCTCGAGGCGGGGTCAGGCGCGAAGGAGCCCGTGCCGCCGAAGATGATCAAGCTCGTCAAGAGCCACCTGTCGGTGCCCCTCATCGTGGGCGGAGGGATCAGGGACGGCGCCGCCGCGAGGGCGGCCGCGGAGGCGGGCGCGGACATCGTCGTCACCGGGACCCTCGTCGAGGAGACCGACAAGGTGAGGGAAAGGATATACGAGATAGTCACGAACATATCTCCGTGAGAAGGTGATAGCTTGACGTCCTTCGAGAGCTTCTTCAGCGCCCTCAAGAAGGCGCTGATGAAACCTGATATGTACAACATCTGGCCCGACTTCGAGCCCGTCTACGACGAGAACGAGTACTCGTGGACGACGCTCCGCGGCCTGGGGGAGACCCTGCTCCTCAACTGCGGGGAGTGCGACGGCCCCTCCGACATGAGGCACCCGCGGTGCGATGCGTGCGTCGTGAAGCGCAGCAGGATCGCCTCCAAGGCGTACACCGCCACGACGGGCAAGGAGAAGGATCGATGGTCGACCGTCATGCTCTGCAGGATACACAGCCCTGACAGATAGCGATGGGGAGGCTGTGTTGAAGAAGCTGCGGATGTCGCCAGAGTATCAACAGTATTTCTCAGAGCTGCAGGGCAAGCTGGAACGGCTCTACGAGGTGGCGAGAAGGGCTAAGGAGAAGGGGCTCGACCCGGCCCTCGTCCCCGAGCCGGAGATAACCCATGATATCGCCGAGCGCATCGAGAAGCTCATCGGCCCCCCCGGCATCGGCGAGCGGATGAGAGAGCTTGAGGCGATGGACCGCCGCGAGATGGCCTTCAAGGTCGCGGAGGAGATCGTCTACGGGCGATTCGGGAAGTTCGATCGGGAGAAGGCCGCCGACCAGGCCATCCGGACCGCGCTGGCCATCATGACCGAGGGCGTCACCATCGCGCCCATCCAGGGTATCCCCGAGATAAAGATCAAGCAGAACCCTGACCGCAGCCAGTACCTCGCCGTCTACTTCGCCGGCCCCATACGTCCGGCCGGAGGCACAGCCCAGGCCCTGACCCTGGTGGTGGCGGACTTCGTGCGCCGCCGCCTCGGCCTCGACAGGTTTCAGCCCTCTGAGGAGGCAGTCAAGCGGTTCATGGAGGAGGTCCGCCTCTACGAGCGCTACGTCCGCAGATTCCAGTACCACGTGACCGACGAGGACATAGAGTTCGCGATCAGGAACCTCCCCGTCGAAGCCACGGGGATAGGCACCGACCCCTACGAGGCGTCCAGCTTCCGCGACATCCCGGGCATAGAGACGAACCGGCTTAGGGGGGGCGCTCTCATCGTGGTTGTCGACGGCGTCATCGGCCGGGCTAGGAAGCTCTGCGGGATCTGCGAGAGGCTCGGACTGGAGGGCTGGGAGTGGCTCTCAAGGCTGGGCAACATCGGATCGAACGCCTCGGCGTCGACGGCCGGCTTCATGGAGGAGATCATCGTCGGCCGCCCCGTCTTCTCCTTCCCCCACAGGGTCGGAGGCTTCCGGCTCAGATACGGCCGGGCCAGGAACACCGGCCTGGCGGCTGTGGGCGTCCATCCCGCGGCCATGATCATCCTCAACAGGTTCCTGACCACCGGCGTCCAGCTCAGGATCGAGCTGCCCGGCAAGTCCGCCGCGGTGACCCCCGTCGACTCCATCGAGCCGCCGGTGGTGAAGCTGAGGGACGGATCGGTCCTCCGAGTGGAATCCGTCGAGGAGGCGGAGCGGCTGGCAGGGTCCGTGGACACCATCCTCTCGCTGGGCGACGTTCTCATCAACGCCGGCGACTTCATCCAGAACAACAAGAACCTACTACCTTCGGGCTACGACGAGAACCAGTGGCGCCTGGACCTGAACAGCGCCGTCAAGGCGGTCGGCATCCAGGCCTTCGCGGAGAAGAGCGGCGTACCGCCCCCGCGGCTGGAGGAGTTCCTGCGCACCTTCGCCACCCCAACCCCTCAGGAGGCGCTGGCCGTATCCGATCTCGGCGTCCCCCTCCATCCGAGGTACACCTACCTCTGGTCCGAGGTCTCGAGGGAGGCGCTCCTCCGGCTGAGGGAGAACCTCGCGGCTGCCTGGCCGGACTCGGAGCCCGTCGAGGCCCTCCTCGACGAAACGGATAAGGCCACCCTTGAGAGCCTCCTCGTCCCCCACAGGGTCTCGGAGCGGGGAGTCGTTCTCTCCGAGGCGGCGCCCATCCTTGAGCGGTGCCTCGCCCTCGGCAGGTTGTACGTCGAGGTTGAGGAAGAGACGCCCATTGAGATCGTCCGCAGCCTTTCGGGGCTGGACGTGAGGGAGAAGGCGCCGGTCTACGTCGGCGCTAGGATGGGCCGCCCCGAGAAGGCGAAGGAGCGGAAGATGTCGCCCTACGTCCACGGCCTCTTCCCCATAGAGAGCGCCGGAGGACCCCAACGGGACATCCTGAAGACGGAGAAGGGCCGCGCCGTCTCCGTCGAGATCATCAACCGGCGGTGCCCGAAGTGCGGCGCCCGGTCCTTCGGCGTGCGGTGCCCGGACTGTGGAGCGGAGACGGTCACCGAGTGGAGGTGCCCCCGCTGCGGCAGGGCCTTGGACGGCGGCGTCTGCCCCGTGTGCAAGGTGGACGCCGTGGCGTACACCAACGCGGCCATCGACGTCAGGGAGATGATGGAGCGGGCCTGGAAGCACGTGGGCGGCACCCTTCCCCAGCGGTTCAAGGGCGTCAAGCGCCTCATGAACAAGAAACGGCTGCCGGAGCCCCTCGGGAAGGGGCTGCTGCGGGCCCGATACGACCTCTCGGTATTCAAGGATGGGACCATCAGGTTCGACATCACCGACGCCCCCCTCACCCACTTCAAGCCCAGCGAGGTCGGCGTCCCCGTCGAAAGGCTGAGGGCGCTCGGCTACACCCACGACAAGGACGGCGCGCCCCTCCAGTCCCCCGAACAGATGCTGGAGCTGAAGGTGCAGGACGTCGTCCTCCCCGAGGAGTGCGGGGACCACCTCGTCAAGGTCTCCCGGTTCATCGACGACCTCCTGACCCAGTTCTATGGCATCGATGCCTTCTATGGCATCAGGGATCGCTCGGAGCTGGTGGGCCGCCTCGTGCTGGGCCTCGCGCCCCACACCTCCGCGGCCGTCGTCGGCAGGGTCATCGGCTACACCAAGACCCGGGTCTGCTACGCGCACCCCCTCTGGCACGCGGCGAAGCGGAGGAACTGCGACGGCGATGAGGACGCCATCATGCTCGGCCTCGACCCGCTGCTCAACTTCAGCCGAGAGTTTCTCCCCGATCAGATGGGAGGGCTGATGGACGCTCCCCTCTTCGTGATCCCCGTCATCAACCCGAGCGAGGTGGACAAGGAGGCGCACAACGTCGACGTCATGCCCCGCTACCCGCCCGAGTTCTACAGGCTCTGCGACGAGGCCGCCAGCCCCGGCGTCTACGGCACCATCATCGACACCATCGGGAAACGGCTCGGAACCGAGGCCCAATTCCAGGGTCACGGCTACACTGAGGACTGCTCCGACATCAACGCCGGCGCCCACAAAGGCGCCTACACGAGCCTCAAAACGATGCTCGAAAAGCTGGAGAGCCAGCTGGAGCTGTCGGAGAAGCTGAAGGCGGTGGACGTGAAGGCCGTAGCCCTGCGCGTCCTGACCAGCCACTTCATGAAGGACATCGTGGGAAACCTGCGCGCCTTCACCAGCCAGGGTTTCAGATGCGTCAAATGCAACCGCAGGTACAGGAGGCCCCCCCTCAGGGGCACCTGCCTGAGGTGCGGCGGCTCCCTGACGATGACGGTCCACAAGGGCGGCATCGAGAAGTACCTGGACCCCGCCATGAAGCTGGTGGAGAGGTACGGCCTCGACGAGTACTACGCCGACAGGCTGAGGCTGGTGAGGGATGAGATCGCCTCCATCTTCCCCGAGGAGGCCGTCGAGGAGGATGAGCACAAACAGATCGACCTGACGGACTTCCTGAGGGGCTGAGCCGTCCCATCACAAGCCTTATATGGTCCGCCGTCGGCTCTTTAGCCACCCATAAACCGAGAGAAAATACGAAATGGCTATACATGAGGATGAGAATGTCGAACTCGTTAAGATCGGGGATCTGAACTCGTATTCTAGGCGGGTATACACCATCGTCAAGGTCGTCTCCAAGACGGAGCCGCGCGAGGTTTCTTCGAGGATCGATGGGTCGAGCCATCGCGTCGCTGAGGCTCTTGTCGGCGACGACACGGGGAGCATCTACCTCACGCTCTGGGACGACGCCATCGACGACGTCGAGGAGGGGCAGGTCCTGAACATCAAGAACGGCTACGTCAACCTGTTCAGGGGCTCCATGCGCCTCAATCTCGGCCGATTCGGCAGCTACGAGCGGGCCGAGGAGTCGCCCTTCGAGGAGGTCAACCTCGACAACAACCTCTCGAGCAGGCAGTTCGAGCAGCGTAGGGACTACGGTCGCGGCGGGTTCGGCGGAAGAGATAGAAGATACGGCGGAAGAAGCAGAAGGAGATACTAGCTACAGCACCTCCTCTGCGGCTCCGAGTTCCCCTTATTTTATCTACCAGGCAGCTCAGGGCACCCCATCGATCCTCCCGGCGTGTCCGCGTTCTGATATACAAAGGTTTTTCACTGAGATCGCGCACAGGGAGGGATGGAAGGGCGGTCCATGAGCAGGAGGAGACGGGAGAGCTCGCCGGGCATGCCCGCGGCGAGCGCCGGGCTGATGCGGTTCTTCCAGGACGAGGCCCACGGGGTCAAGATAAAGCCCGAGTTCGTCATAGCGGGCGCCGTCATGCTCATCATGGCGGTGATCATGGCTCACGTCCTCTTTCCCTGAGTCTTCCGTGGCCCCTCGGGCTTGCGCATTATTTTAAGCTACGAAGTTTAGTTCTATCAGGCTCGATGCCACCTGGCACGGGCTCCGGCTGATATGGATGGGGGCTGCGCCTCGGGGTGTGGACCGGTAGGGACGCGTCGGACAGGATCATAAGGTACTACTCATACCTCTTCACCTTTCCCTCCCACCGGACCATGATCGCGGCCATCGCGGCCCTCTCCACGACCGGCTGCGCCCTGACCTTCGCGCTGGCATGGGGTGCGGCTTCCATCCTCCGCGGCGCTCTCTACGGCCTTCTCGGGCTGGCCGCCCCCCTCCTGGCGTCTGACGCCCTGGCGGTCCTCCTGTTCAAGGATGACCCTCTCCTCACGCCGAGGCGGTTCACCATACTCTCCTACGCCTCGTGCATCGTGTACGTCGCGGTGGCTCTCCTCTCCTCTCTTGCCGTGGCCCTGACGGGGGGCGTCGACCTCCTCGCGAGGGGCGCCTTATTCGCGATCGCAGTCAACACCTTTCTGCGACACCTCATCGTTCCCGTCTTCTCAACCCGAGGACCTTGGAGGAATCTGGCGGCAGCGTTTATGCCGCCGGTCTTCTGCCTCGCTACTGTCGCCCTTCTTCCCTTCTCAAATTTGCGCTTGCTGGCCCTCGGCGCCGTGGGCGTTGCCATCGCGGCCGCCGGAGTGCGGCTGCTGCTCTGGGTGCTGATGAGGTGGAGGGGGCCGCACGAGAGGCTTAGGCTCATACCCTTGTTCAGGGCCTTCATCCTCGCTTGGGCGGAGGAGTTGAATGGGCCGTTGGAGGATCAGATCACGCGCGTGGGGGAGGTCCGAGACCTATATGTCGACTCTCTGGTCTATCGCGACGCGGCGGGCGGCTGTAGGGCCGCGCTGATCGTGCCCTACATCCATCCCGGTCCCTTCAGGAACGTGGGGAGCAGCGCCCTGCCGCAGGTCATAGCCGACCGCGTCAGCGGGAAGCTGGGCTGCGAGGTGCTCGTCTCCCACGGAATCTCCACCCATGAACGGGATCTGACCCGCAGCGGCGAGGTCGAGAGGGTGGCCGAGGCCATCACGGCGGGTCTCCTGCCCGACGGAGTTGATGTCGCCTCCCCCGTCGTGCGGGCTGAGAGGAACGGCGCTCAGGCGTCCTGCCAGATGTTCGGCGGCGTCGCCCTCGTCACCCTCACCC
>QMXQ01000008.1 GCA_003662205.1 Candidatus Bathyarchaeota archaeon | reverse complement strand
GGCTGGCGGTCACCCCCCTCGAAACCGGCGCCCTCCGGCTGCCAGACGAGTAGGTGCGGCGGCGGTGTCTCTCAGGGACCTCGCGGGGGCCAAGCCGAAGCGGAGCCGGTACACCCGGACGCTGACGAGGAAGGAGGTGAGGCGGATCAAGAAGCGGGGCTACGACGCCGAGCGGGAGCTGGTGCAGAAGCTCCGGGAGGCGGGCTTCGAGGCCCTCCGCGTCCCCGTCAGCGCCCCGAGCAGCGAGCCCCTGCCCGACGTCTTCGCCATCAAGGGCGACGCCATCCTCGCCTTCGAGGTCAAGAGCCAGGAGCGCTACGCCTACTACAAGCGGGACCAGGTCGCCAAGCTCCACGCCTTCCTCAAGATCCACAGATACTACCCGAGGAGGGTGGCGGTCCTCGCCGCCAAATTCAAATACAAGGGGTGGGCGTTCCTCATCGCCGAGAAGCCTGGGGACTACTCGCTGAAGGTGAAGGAAGGCCTGACCTTCAGCGACCTCATCAGCAAGTTCAAGTGAGGCCGCAGCCCCACTACTAGATTTAAATCTCCCCCGAATCATCTTCCTATTAGTCTTTGTCCGAATGTGATCGAATCATGGTCGTGGAGCTTTCATATGAGCAGGTGAGGAGGAGGGCCCCCGAGGACATCGTGCACTGCCGCTCGACGGCCGAGCTCTCCCCGCTCAAGGAGATCATAGGGCAGGACCGAGCCGTCAAGGCGCTCCAGTTCGGCCTTAAGATAAAGGAGCGGGGCTTCAACATCTACGTCGCCGGCCGGCCCGGCACCGGCAGGAAGACCGCCATCGTCAACTTTCTGGAGGAGCTCGCCAAGACGAGGCCGGTCCCGCCCGACTGGTGCTACGTCAACAACTTCGACGACCCCTACAGGCCCAAGGCCCTCCGGCTCCCGGCGGGGACGGGCGCCGAGTTCCAGAAGAACATGGAGTGGTTCGTCTCGGAGATGCGGAAGGCGCTGACCAAGGCCTTCGAGAGCGAGGAGTACGCCAAGAGGCGGGAGGAGACGCTGGCCGCCATCGAGGCGGAGCGCACCGAGCTCACCAACAGGGTGAGCCTCATGGCGCGCAAGGCGGGCTTCCTGCTCCAGCGGTCGCCGGTGGGGCTGCTGATCGTCCCCGTGGTGGACGGCAAGCCCGTCAGCGACCAGGAGTTCGCGCAGCTCCCACCCGATGTGCGCAGCGAGATACAGCGCAGGCGAGAGGCCCTGCAGGACGAGCTGAGGGGCGCCCTGAGGCAGTTCAGGGAGCTGGAGAGGAAGGCCGAGGCCGCAATCGTGGAGCTGAACAAGAAGGTCGCGACCTACGCCATGGAACACCTCTTCCAGATGCTGCTGGAGAGGTACGGCGACATCGACGAGGTGAGGGAGTTCCTCGAAGACGTCAAGAAGGACATCCTCGACAACCTCCCGGTCATCCTGGGCAAGGGCCAGGCTCGGCCTCAGCAGCCCCAGCTTCCCTTCCCCTTCCCGGGGCTCGCGGAGGACCCCACGGACCGTTACCGGGTGAACCTTCTAGTGGACAATTCAAAGTGCGAGGGCGCCCCCGTGGTGATGGAGCTCAACCCCACCCATCAGCGCCTCTTCGGCATGATCGAGAAGGAGGCGAGGTTCGGCGCCCTGACCACCGACTACACCATGATCCGGGGCGGGTCCGCCCACAGGGCGAACGGCGGCTTCCTCATCCTCCCCGTGGAGGACCTGCTCTCCAACCCCCTCGCCTGGGACAGCCTGAAACGGACGATCATGAATGAGAGGCTGGAGATCGAGGAGGTCCAGGCGCGCCTCGGCTTCCCGATGACGAAGACCCTGACGCCCGAGCCCATCCCCTTCGACGCCAAGGTGATCCTCATCGGGAGCCCCAAGCTCTACTACCTCCTCTACAGCCTCGACAGGGACTTCAAGGAACTCTTCAAGGTGAAGGCCGACTTCACCACCATGGACTGGAACGAGGAGAACGTCAAAAAATACGCCTGCTTCATGTGCACCGTCTGCAACAAGGAGAACCTGCGGCACCTGGACCCCTCCGGCATCGCGGCCATCATCGAGTACAGCGCCCGCCTGGCGGCGGACCAGAGGAAGCTGTCGACGAGGTTCGCCGAGATCGCGGACATCATACGGGAGGCGAGCTTCTACGCCGCGGAGGAGGGCGCCGAGCACATCTCTAAGAGGCACGTGGACAGGGCCCTGGAGGAGAGGGTCTACCGATCCAACCTGATCCAGGAGAAGATCGAGGAGATGATCGCCCGGGGCGTCCTCCTCATCGACACCGACGGCGAGAAGGTGGGGCAGGTGAACGGCCTCGCCGTGCTCTCCCTCGGCGACTACGGCTTCGGCAAGCCGAACCGGGTGACCGCGAGCGTCGCCGTCGGGAGGGACGGGATCATCGACATCGAGAGGGAGGCGAAGATGGGCGGCCCCATCCACACCAAGGGCGTCCTCATCCTCAGCGGCTACCTCAACGGGAGGTACGCGCAGGACAAGCCCCTCAGCCTCTCCGCCAGGCTCGTCTTCGAGCAGAGCTACTCGGGCGTCGAGGGGGACAGCGCCTCCAGCGCCGAGCTCTACGCCATCCTCTCAGCCCTCTCCGGCAAGCCCATCAAACAGTACCTGGCGGTGACCGGCTCCGTCAACCAGAAGGGCGAGGTCCAGGCCATCGGCGGCGTCAACGAGAAGATCGAGGGATTCTACGAGGTCTGCAAGGCGAGGGGGCTGACCGGCAGGCAGGGGGTCGTCATCCCCGCGAGCAACGTGGAGAACCTGATGCTGAAGGAGGAGGTCGTCGAAGCCATCAAGGCAGGCAGGTTCCACATCTACCCTGTCAGGACCATCGACGAGGGCATCGAGATCCTCACCGGCGTCAGGGCGGGGGAGAGGCGGCCCGACGGTACATACGAGGAGGGGGCCATAAACCACCTCGTGCAGGAGCGGCTCCGGGAGATGGCGGAGCGCATAAAGGAGTACCCAAGGTAGCCACGATGCGCCGCCGGAACAAACTATTTTTCTAAGACCATCGAGGTAATCCTAGGATCGGTGTCCACGATGGTGGAGGAGGTCTACGACGTCATCATCCTGGGCGGGGGGCCCGCGGGCCTCACAGCCGGCATCTACACCGCGCGCCACGGCCTCAAGACCCTGCTGCTCGAAGGAAGGAAACTGGGGGGAAGGGCCCTCGAAGCCCACAGGATAGAGAACTTCCCCGGCTTCCCCGAGGGCATCTCCGGCGCAGAGCTGATGGAGCGTTTCATCGCCCAGGCGGAGAAGTTCGGCGTCGAGTTCAGGACGGAGAAGATCCTGGGATTGAGCGTCATAGGCGACCTGAAGATGGTGCTCACCCGCACGGGCGTCTACCAGGCGAAAGCGGTCATCATCGCCACAGGCATCCAGCGCAGGCAGCTGAGGGTGCCAGGTGAGGTAGAGTTCAAGGGGCGGGGGGTCTCATACTGCGCCATCTGCGACGGCCCCTTCTTCGCGGACAAGATCGTCGCCGTCGTGGGGTCCGGCCACGAGGCCGTGGAGGACGCGCTCAGGATGTCCGAGATCGCAAGGAAGGTCTACGCGATCCCCGGCGTCGACGGCTACAGCGTCGACGCGGCGGAGCTCCAGGAGCTGGTCGAGAACGAGAGGATCGAGGTCATCGAGGGCGTTGACGTCGAGGCCATCAGGGGGGAGGACAGCGTCACCCACATAAAGCTGAAGAACGACTCTCCGATGAACCTGAAGGTCGACGGCGTCTTCATCATCCTGGAGAGCATCCCCACCACCGACATCATCAAAGAGACGGGGATACAGTTCGACGAAAGCGGCTGCATAAAGGTCGACGAGAACCAGCAGACCAACATCGAGGGCGTGTTCGCCGCCGGGGACTGCGTCTGCGAAGGGATGCAGGTCGTGACGGCGGCCGGCGAGGGCAGCAAAGCCGGGCTAGCAGCGCTCCGATACATTAAATCCCTGAAAAAAGCGAGATGATCGCACAGCCTCGCCTCGCCCTGTAGAAAGGGATAATAATTCAGCACACCTGATCTCCCTTCGAGAAGTTTGTCGAGCAAAGGAATCGATCCCTTTTCTCGTCATATCTGGTTAATTCGATCGAATGCGAAGAGAACGCCGGTGCCTCCCGTGGGAGGCGTGGTAGATCAGGTAGGTGCGTCTGTTTGAAGTATGCGATCTCTGAGATCAGGGCGCGGGAGATTCTGGACTCTCGGGGGAACCCGACCATCGAGGTGGAGGTCGAGACGGAGGGCGGAGCCCTCGGCCGGGCCGCCGTGCCCAGCGGTGCCTCCAAGGGCGAGTTCGAGGCGGTGGAGCTCAGGGACGGCGGGCGCCGCTACCACGGCAGGGGGGTGCTTAGGGCCGTCGCGTCGGTCGAGGAGGTGATCGCCCCCAGGCTCATCGGCGTGGACGTGAGGCGACAGCGGGACATCGACCGGCTGATGATAGAGCTGGATGGGACGGAGAACAAGTCGCGGCTGGGCGGGAACGCCATCCTCGGCGTCTCCCTTGCCTGCGCCAAGGCCGCCGCGGCCTCGGAGGGCGCCCAGCTATACGAGCATCTCGGCGGGGACTCCGCGGATCTCCTGCCGGTGCCCTTCTTCAACATCATCAACGGGGGGAGACACGCCGGGAACCAGCTCGACTTCCAGGAGTTCATGGTCGCGCCCATCGGCGCCGAGTCCTTCAGCGAAGCCCTCAGGATGGGCGCGGAGATCTACCACGAACTCAAAGGGCAGCTGCTCTCGGCATACGGGAAGGCGGCCATCAACGTCGGCGATGAGGGAGGCTTCAGCCCTCCCATGAGCCGGCCGGAGGAGGCCCTTGACGCCGTACTGCGGGCGGTGGAGGAGATGGGCTACGGGGGCGTCGTCGCGCTGGCCATGGATGTGGCCGCGACGACGTTCCACAGCGAGGGCGGCTACCTCGTCGCGGGGAGGAGGCTGAGCCGGGGCGACCTCATCGACTACTACCGGGAGCTGACGGCGGCCTACCCCATCGTCTCCATCGAGGACCCGCTCCATGAGGAGGACTTCGAGGGCTTCGCCGAGGCGACTAGGGCGCTGCCCATCCAGATCCTGGGCGACGACCTCTTCGTCACCAACGCCGACCGCCTGAGGAGGGGGATCGAGATGGGGGCGGCGAACGCGCTGCTCTGGAAGGTGAACCAGGTCGGGACGCTGACCGAGGCGCTGGAGGCCGCGCATCTGGCGAGGAGGGACGGGTACGCCGTGCAGGCCTCCCACCGGTCGGGGGAGACGGAGGACACCTTCGTCGCCGACCTCGCCGTCGCCATAGGCTGCGGCCAAATCAAGGCGGGGGCACCGTGCAGGGGGGAGCGGACAGCGAAGTATAACCGGCTCCTGCGGATCGAGGAGCGGCTCGGAAGCCGAGCGCGATATCCGAAGCTGTTCCGCTGAAAATATGGGAGACGCCTAGGTCTCGTTCAATCTTCTGCTAGATTTATATTCGCGTGGAGACAGAGAGAAGTGAGTGAGTCTGTCAGATGGAGCCTTTGAAGCTCATTTTGATAATTGGGGCTAATCTCTTCGGCGTCTACGCGCTGTTCAAGATATGTCAGGTATCGTATTGGTTCCTGAAGGAGCGGGTGTCGGGGGAAGAGGAGCTTTAATCGACGCTGCTTCGTAGGGTCGATACGCTTTGGTTAACGGGCGTCTTTTCGGGGAAATGATATATAGGCGTTCCCTCGACCGTAAATAGGTTTGTTTCTGGAGGTTTGGAGATGAGGAACGAGCTTAAGAGGAGGTTGAAGGCGGGGGGTCAGGCCTACGGCGTCTGGATGACGATAGAGAGCCCGATGGTCACGGAGCTCCTGTCGACCCTCGGCTTCGACTACTTCGTCTTTGACACCGAGCACAGCCCCCTCGACATCTACCAGGCCCAGACGCTGATGCAGGCGATGAGGGACGCGGGGACCACACCCCTCGTCCGGGTCTGGTGGAACGACCTGGTGGCCATCAAGCGGGCCCTCGACATCGGCGCCTACGGCGTCGTCGTCCCCTGGGTGAACAACAGGGAGCAGGCGGAGATGGCGGTGAAGGCCTGCAGGTACGCGCCGGAGGGGCTGAGGGGCTGCGGCCCCAGGCGGGCCGCCCTCTTCGACCCCGACTACCTGAGGACCGCGGACGAGGAGATCCTCGTCATCGCCCAGATCGAGACGAGGGAGGCGGTGGAGAACATCGAGGAGATCCTCTCCGTGGACGGCATCGACGTGAGCTACATCGGCCCCGCCGACCTCTCCGCGTCCTACGGCCACCTCGGTGATATGTCGCACCCGGAGGTGCAGGAGGCCATCGACAGGGTGTTCGACGCCTCCCGGGCAGCGGGCGTCGCAGCCGGCATCCACATGGGCTCCGGGAAGACCATCATGGACCGGGTGAGGAAGGGATACAACTTCATCACCGTGGGCAACGACCTCAACTTCGTCAAAGCAGGCGCCATGGAGGTCCTCAGGCAGCTGGGCAGGGCGTAGCCGATCCCTCAACCCCTGCCTCAGCCGGTTAATCGAAATGAAAAGTTTAAGAGGCTCGCGGTTTTTCTAGTGATTCAATAGGCTTTGGGGCGAAGAAGTTGAGCGAATGCGTGGCGGTCGTCGGCGCCGGCGTCATCGGCGGCGCCATAGTCAGATGCCTGCTCAAGAGCGGAGCTGTGGGCCGCGTCATAGCGACCCGGAGGAAGACAGATAGGCTGAAGTCGCTGGAGGATATGGGTGCCGAGTTCACTGGCGACAACGTCTGGGCGGCCAGGGAGGCGGACTACGTCTTCATCTGCGTCAAGCCGGGAGATGTGGGCGGTGTTCTCAAGGAGATCAGGGACGAGGTCGCCGGGAAGCTGGTCATCTCCACTGCAGCCATCACCCCCCTCAAGTTCTACGGGTCCGTGGCGCCGGAGGCGAAGTTCGTGAGGACGATGCCGAACGTGGCGGCCCTGGTGGGCGAGTCCTTCACAGCCTTCTGCTGCGACGAGAACGTCACTCCGCGCGACAAGGAGGTGGTGAAGCGGCTGCTGTCTGCGATGGGCCCCTGCGAGGAGGTGGAGGAGAAGTACATGGACGCCATCACCGGCCTCAGCGGGAGCGGCCCCGCCTACGTCGCCATCGTCATCGACGCCATGATGTACGCCGGCCTCAAAGTCGGGCTGCCCCGGGAGCTGGCCCTCTACTCCTCGGCCCAGGCGGTTCTGGGGACGGCGAAGCTCATACTGGAGAGGGAGCTGAGCGCCTCCGCCATCAAGGAGATGGTCACGACGCCGGGCGGCACCACCATCGAGGGCATCTACCAGCTTGAGGACGGGAAGATCAGGACGGCGCTGATGAGGGCGGTGGAGGCGGCGACCGAAAAATGCGCCAACATACGATACAATTGGGACAACGAGCACTGAACCCCGCGTAGAAGAACATAAATCCCCATTACGCCTCCTCCTTTTGAGGAATCTACTTGTCGTACGACCTGATCGTAAGGGGAGGAAGGATCGTAGACGGCGCGGGGAACCCTTGGTACCGGGGTGACGTGGCCGTCGCCGATGGACGGATAGCCGCCGTGGGGCGGCTGGCCGACGCCGGGGCCGACCGGGTCATCGACGCCGAGGGGCTGGTGGTGGCACCGGGGTTCGTAGACGCCCACAGCCACGCGGATGGCGGGGTGATCGTCTACCCGGAGATGGAGAGTACCCTAGTCCAGGGGATCACGACCGTCGTCGTGGGCCAGTGTGGAGGTAGCCCTGCGCCCATCAACCCCGAGATGAGGGAGCTGCTGGAGGAGCGGTACGCCAAGCACATGCCCCCGGGGATCGAGTTCAAGATCACCTGGACGACCTTTGACGAGTATCTCAGGCGGGTTGAGGAGGTGGGGGTGGGCGCCAACATCGCCCACCACGTCGGCCACAGCACTGTCCGCGTCGCCGCCATGGGCTTCGACGCCCGGCAGCCCACCGAGGACGAGCTGGAGGAGATGAGGAGGCTGGTCGCCGAGGCGATGGAGGCAGGCGCTTACGGCCTCTCCACAGGCCTCATCTACCCCCCAGGCATGTTCGCGACGACCGACGAGATCGTGGAGCTGGCGAAGGTCGTCGCCCGGTACGGCGGGGTCTACGACTCCCACATCCGGGGCGAGGGCGCCACCCTCCTGAAGGCGGTTGCCGAGGCCATCGAGATCGGGGAGCGGGCGGGGTTGCCCGTGCAGATATCCCACCACAAGGCGGCGGGGAAGTCGGCGTGGGGCAAGAGCGTCGAGACGCTGAGGATGATGGAGGAGGCCCGGAGGCGGGGCGTGGACGTCACCTTCGACCAGTACCCGTATCGGGCGGGCTCGACCTCGCTGGTGACGCTGCTCCCCCCGTGGGCCCACGACGGCGGCGTGGAGAAGCTCCTGGAGCGGCTCGGGAACGAGGCGGACAGGGAGCGGATGAGGAGGGACATCGAGACCGGGCTGCCGGGGTGGGAGAACTTCGCCGGCGCCCTGGGCTGGGAGAACATCATGGTCTCCTACGTGAGGTCCGAGGCGAACAAGGCGGCCGAGGGCAAGAACCTGGTGGAGATCAAGGAGATGCGCGGCGACCCCGACGAGTTCACCGCCCTCTACAGGCTGCTGCTGGAGGAGGAGGGCGCCGCGGGGATGGTGATCTTCGCCATGCAGGAGGAGGATGTCCGCCGCATCATGAGGCATCACCTGCAGATGGTGGGCACCGACGCCTCCAGCGTCGCCTCCACCGGCCCCTTCGCCCTGGGGAAGCCGCACCCTCGCCACTTCGGCACCTATCCGCGGGTCCTGGGGAGGTACGTCCGGGAGTACGGCGTGCTCAGGCTGGAGGAGGCCGTGAGGAAGATGACCTCCTTCCCCGCCCAGCGGTTCGGCATCCTCGACCGGGGGCTGATCCGGCCGGGCATGTGGGCGGACATCACCATCTTCGACCCCGAGACCGTCATCGACAACGCCACCTACCAGAACCCGCATCAGCTCCCGGGCGGGATACCCTACGTCATCGTCAACGGCGTGGTCGCCGTGGAGAGGGGCAGGTGCACGGGGGCTCTGGCCGGCAAGGTCCTGAGGAAAAAAGTAGGGTAGCGAGACCTTCCCTTTTTTCTTATTTCACGTATCTTCTCATGTGCTCCGGCGTCGCGTGGGGCACCGGCAGGTCCTTCATGGTCTTGAAGCCGGGCTCGGCGTTGATGACGTGGGGGATCATGTTGGCTGTGATGGCTATGGTCCCGTAGTCGCCGTGGACGCAGGGCGATATCCTCTGGTTGATGGGGGGGACGCCGTCTATGACGACGCTGTCGTACTCCTCCGGCGCGCCGATGTATGCCCTGAAGTCGAGGGTGATGACCGCCTCCCCGCCCCTGACGCCGTACGCCTTCTGCTTGGAGCCCGCGTTGTAGCCCTTCGACACCTTGATGGCGTCGCTGGCCACGTCCCTGTCCAGCACCACGGGCTCGACGGGGTCGACCCTGATCTCGTCGAGCTCCCAGCCGAGGGCGTCGGCGATCATCTTGATGGACTGCTCCAGGCCGACGTGGCCCGTGATCTCATGGTTTTCGATCTTCCTCCTGAACTCCTCGACGGTGAGGCCCGCGCCGATCTTCTTCTGGAAGGGGATCCGGCGGGTGGCGGCGTCCATCTGCCTGGTGACGTAGATCCTGTCGACCTCGGTGCAGACGCCGGTGAGGGTGATGGGGAGGGTGTCCATGAGGAAGCCGGGGTTGATCCCCGTCCCCAGCAGCGTCGCCCCCTTCTCCTTCGCCAGCGCGTCTAGCTTCGCCGCGTACTCCGCGCCCTCCTCGGTGGCGTAGGGGTAGGAGAGCTCCTCGCAGGTGGATATGCAGTTGACGCCGTGGCCGAGGATCTGGACGAACTGGCCGTAGGTCTGCCTCAGGTAGGACATGGTCGTGTGGAGCACCACGTCCGGCCCGGTCTCCGAGATCATCCTGTCGGCGTCGTCTGAGATCACGACGCCCAGCCTCTCCCAGCCCAGAACCTCGCCCAGGTCCTTGCCGACTATCTCGGGGTTGATGTCGACGGCGCCGACGATCTCGACGCCCTTCTTGGTGAGAATGTGGTTGGCCAGTCGGCGGCCGATGACCCCTATCCCGTATGAGACTACCTTGACTTTCTCCAATTTGAATCGGTTATTGTGTGGGTCGCCGGTCTTAAAACTTGCGCGATATCGGATTGGGAAGATGGAAAAAGGGGGATCGAGGGCTACTCCAGCAGCCGCTTCCGCTTCTCCTCGGGTATCCTGCCGAGCCTCTTGATCTCGGCGGTGTAGTCCGCGATGAACTTGGGGAGCACCTTGAAGATGGGGAGCACCATCGGCCTGAAGTGGATCCGCTCCGGCTCTACGCCGAGCTCCTGGAGCTCCTTCCGCACCTCCTCCACCAGCTTCTCCGCGAGCTCCGCCTCGGGGCTCTCCTCCACCTCGCAGATCATCACGCCGTCCGCGCCGTGGCCCAGGGCCCTCAGCAGGATCTCCCTGTTCAGCAGCGCCGTTGACGGCGTTCTCACGATCCTCATGTTCATCGGATAGGAGATCCTCGCGGTCCCCGCGTTGTCAGCTGCCGTGTACGAGATCTTGTCGTCGAAGAAGCCCAGCAGCACCACGTCGTCGCCGTCCCCCGCTACCAGTCCCTTCACCTCCTCCTCCAGGGCTTCCCGAGTGTAGTTCGGAAGCTGGAGGACGCCCCTGGTGCAGGCGGAGACGCAGGCGCCGCAGCCGTTGCAGGAGACCAGCTCGATGACGGGTCCGGATTCCTCCAGGCTGACGGCGCCCCTGGGGCAGACCTCGACGCAGGCGCCGCAGCCGTCGCACTCGCCGACAACCACCGGCTTGAAGGGGTCGAGCTTGAGGCGCCCCTCGCCGATGAAGTTGACGACATGGGAGGCTGCCGCCCGGGCGTCGATGACCGAGTCGTGGATGTCCTTAGACCCCGTGGCGGCGCCGGCGGCGTAGATCCCCTCCCGGAGCGTCGAGATGGGGTCGAGCTTCACGTGCTTGCTCGCTATGAACAGGTCCTCGCCGAGGGCGATGCCCAGCTTGGAGGCGAGCTCCTCGGTCCCCCTGCTCGGCACGACGGCGGTGCAGAGGACGGCCATGTCGACCCTGTTCCTGATCATGAGGCCGGTGTCGATGTCCTCGACCAGGATCTCCAGCCCCCCGTCGGGCGTCGGCGTCACCTCCCCGGGCTTGCCGTGGATGAACTGGATCCCCTTCACCCTGGCGTCGGTGTAGAACTCCTCGAAGCCCCTGCCCGTCATCCTCATGTCCGTGTAGTAGACCCAGATCTTCAGGTAGGGGAGGAACTTCTTCAGGAGGATCGCCTGCTTGATGGCGTAGGGGCAGCAGACCGCGCTGCAGTAGGGGACGCCCCTGTGGGGGTCCCGGGAGCCGGCGCAGAGGACGTAGGCGATGCTCTTCACCCTGCCCCCGTCCTCCGTCTTCAGCACCTTCCCCTCCGTCAGCTCGTTCTCGATGAGCCTCTCCATCTGGAGCGCCGTGATCACGTTCGCCTTCTCCGGATGGTAGGACCTGAGCTTCCCCTCGTCGATGAGATCGAAGCCGGTGGCGACGACGATGGCGCCGACGTTCAGCTCCACCACCCTGTCCTCGTCGTCGAGGTTGATGGCGTCGGCGGGGCAGGCCTCGACACAGGCGCCGCACCGCCTACAGTTCTCGAAGTCGATGACGTAGGAGGACGGGACGGCCTGGGGGAAGGGCAGGTACGCCGCCTTCCTCGTGTAGAGGCCCTCCTCGAACTCGTTGGGGACCTCGGTGGGGCAGACGGCGGAGCAGCGGCCGCACTTCAGGCACTTCTCGGTGTCGACGCCGCGCGCCCTCACGTTGACCACCACCCTGAAGTTCCCGGGGCCTCCGGCGACGCTCGCCACCTCGGCGTTGGTGAACAGCGTGATGTTCGGGTCGATCTCCACCTCCGCCATCCTGGGGCTCAGGATGCAGGGGGAGCAGTCGAGCGTCGGGAAGGTCTTGCTCAGCTGGGCCATCCGCCCCCCTATGCTCGGGTTCCTCTCCACGAGGTTGACCTTGAAGCCGGCCTCCGCCAGTTGGAGGGCCGCGGTGATGCCGGCGACGCCCCCGCCGATGACGAGGACATCCTTGGACACGTCGACCTCGACGTCCTTCAAGGGCTGGAGGGTTCGCGCCCGGTTGATGCCGCCCTTGACCAGGCTGATCGCCTTCTCCGTCGCGCCCTTGTCGTGGACCCAGCTGCAGTGCTCCCTGATGTTGACGTGGACCAGCTGATACCTATTGACCCCCTCCTCCTCGACGACGTTGCGAAACATCTCCTCGTGCATGTGGGGGGAGCAGCAGGCGACGACGACTCGGTCGAGCCCCCGCCGCCGGATGGCGTCCCGGATCACCTGGAGCCCCGGCTTGGAGCAGAGGAAGTCCGTCACCCGGGCGGTCGTCACGTCGGGGAGGTCCTTCACCGCGTCCCTGACCTTCTCGCAGTCGACGGTCCCCGAGATGTTCCCGCCGCACCTGCAGATGAAAACGCCTATCATCTCAGACACCCGCCTTCTCCAGCAGCCCGTCGACCCTGACGGAGTTGACATCGAACCCGAGGCTGTCCGGGTCGAGGCCCAGGGCCAGGCCGAGGAGCTGCGGATAGTATAGGACCGGGACGTCGAAGCTCTTCTCCAGCTCGCCGGCGATGAGCTTCTGGTACCGGTCGTACATGATCCCGCAGAAGGGGCAGATCAGCACCAGGGCGTCCACCCCCGCCTGCGACAGGGTCTCCAGCTTCCTCCGGGTCATCTCCTTCGCCACCTTCTCGCCGACGGCTAGGATGCCGCCCCCGCAGCAGTCCTTCTTCCCGGGGTAGTCGACGCTCTCCGCGCCCGTCGCCTCCACAAGCTCGTCGAGGCTCCGGGGGGACTCGGGGTCGTCGAACTCGCTGTAGAGCTTTGAGGGACGCATGTAGTGGCAGCCGTAGTGGGTCGCCACCCTCAGGCCGTCGAGAGGGTGCTTCACCAGCTCCCTTATCCGGTCGGTGCCGACCTTCTCGTAGAGCAGCCTGGCGAAGTGGATGACCTCGGGGGCCTCGCCACCGTACTCGGTCCCCAGCTGCTTGCTCAAGAGCTTGTTGACCTTTCTCAGCGTACCGGCGTCTCTCGCGAGGAGGTCCTTGGCCTTCGTCATCATCTCGGTGCAGGCCGAGCAGAGGGCGACGACGTCGAGACCCGCCTCCGACGCCTTCTTGAGGTTCATCGCCGCCATGGAAAGCGCCTTCACCTCATCGAGGGGCTCGACGGGGAAGCCGCAGCAGCCGAACTCCGCGTCGACCAGCTCGATGCCGAGGGCGTCGGCGACGGCGCGCGCTGACTGCTCGTAGTTCATCTGCCTCGCGGGGATTGTGCATCCGAGGAAGACGGCGTACCTCATCTCCCAGCCTCCGCGATCCTCTTCACGAACTCCGGCTCCGGCTCCACCTCGGGCAGCTCCCGGTCCTCCCTCTCGTCCTCGGTGAAGTCGTCAAGCGGGTAGATGCGGCCGGCCCTGGAGAGGATGTCGACGAGCTTCTGCAGCGCGGGCGGCGCGATCCCCTCGGCGGCGGCCATATTCCTGAGGACGGTCATCACCTCGGGCGGCCTCACGTCCTGGGGGCACCGCTCCTGGCAGAGGAAGCACATGGAGCAGAGCCAGATGAACTCGCTCCGCAGCACCCGCTCCTTCAGGCCGAGCTTCGCCATCTTCATGATCCTCCTCGGGTTGAACTCGACCTCGATCTCCCGGACGGGGCAACTGGCTACGCAGACGCCACACTGGAAGCACCGGCTCAGGTCAGAGGCGCCCAGCTCCGACGCGAGCCTCCGGAGGAAGCGCACATCCACCTCGCCGATGTCTACAACAGCCCTGTTTGAGGTCATGGATATCTTACCCTACTTCCCGACATGAGTAATAAATTTTAGCTCCAAATGAGTCAGATGGACTCATCTGTCATCTAAAAATAATTTAATATACCTTCACTGCGTCGTTATAGGGGTTTAAAGGGTTACACCCGTTTGACCCGGATAAGGTGAGGCGGTTGACACCGAAGCTGCTGGAGAGGTCTCGGCTTGACGATCTCGTATCCATCCTCTCGAACGACTACCAGGTCTTCGGCCCTGTGGCTAGAAAAGCCGATGTCTCATTCCAGGAGGTCTCGTCAGCGGAGATGCTTGACCTCAACTACACGACCACGACTCTGCCCCCGAAAAAATTCTTTCACCTAAGAGAGACTCTTCTCGAATACAGGGAGGGCGAGTTCAACGCCCCAGAGCTGGATCTTGAGAGGTCGATCCTATTATTCGGCGTTCACCCATGCGATTTAAATGCCATTCTCAGGATGGACCGGCTCTTATCCAAAGAGTTCGTGGACCTCTACTACCTGAGGCGGAGGGAGAACTCTGCCATTGTCGCTCTGAACTGTACCGAGGTAGGCGAGAACTGTTTCTGCGCTTCTCTTGGGACCGGCCCGGCCATAGACAAGGGGTTCGACCTCCTTCTGACCGACCTAGGCGATAGCTACCTAGTCGAGGTAGGCACCCTAAGAGGTCAGAGGATGATCGAGGACCTGAACCTCGAAGACGCGTCCCAAGCCGACCTGAGGAAGAAAGAAGAGCTGTTGGAAGCAGCCCGGGCGAAGTTCAAGAAGAGCATCAGGATGGAAGGCCTCGCAGAGGTGGCGGCTGAGAGCCCAGATCACGAGGTTTGGACTCTCATTGGCGAGAGTGGAGGCCTGGCCGGTTGCTTCCCCTGCCTCTCCTGCGGGAATTGCAGCTTGGTCTGTCCCACCTGCTACTGCTACGAGGTCGCCGACATCCCTGACATCACCCTCAGGGCAGGCGTCAGGCGTAGGGAACTGGATTCCTGTCAGCTCCTAGAATACGCGAAGGTGGCGATGGGTCATAACTTCAGGCCGGACCGGAAAAGCCGGGTCAGACACTGGATGACCTGTAAATTCGGCGGGGCGGGAGGAGGTCTCGAATCCTCGTGCGTCGGCTGTGGAAGGTGTATTCATTCCTGCCCCGCCCATATCGACCTGACAGAGGTGGCTAAGGCCCTCTGGGGGGAGTGACGTGGAGAACCCGCTCATGCCCAGGAAGGCTGTGATCAGGGAGATCACGGAGGAGACCCATGACACGAAGACCTTCACCTTTGATTTCATCGACAGCGGCCCGAGGGGACTGGAGTTCGTCGCCGGGCAGTTCGCCATGATCTCTATCCTCGGATACGGGGAGGCGGCAATCTCCATAGCTTCGGATCCAGACGATCGGTCAGGCCTCGACCTGACTGTTCGGGAGGTCGGCGCAGTGACGGGCGCCCTGTTCCGCCTCCGGGAGGGTGACGAGGTCGGTATCAGGGGACCCTACGGCAACGGATGGCCTCTGACTCAGGCCGAGGGAAAGCGACTGCTCCTCATCAGCGGCGGATGCGGATGCGGCACTCTGAGACCTGTGATCTTGAGTCATAAGAACAATCCAAGGAGGTTCAGATACGTCGAGGTTCTCCACGGCGCGAGGACGCCTGGGGACGTCATCTACAGAAAGGATTACGAGGAGACTTGGAGGGATATCCCGGACACTCGCGTCCTGCTCTCCGTGGATAAGGTTCCCGCCGGGGAGACATGGAGTCACAGCGTCGGCGTGGTCACGACGCTCTTCGACGAGATGGAGACCGAACCGGAGGGAAGCATCGTCCTCATGTGCGGCCCCGAGATCATGATGAAGTTTTCGGTCCTGGGATTACTAAAGCGGGGCTTCTCCCCGGACCAGATCTTTTGTTCCATGGAGCGACGGATGAGATGTGGCGTCGGACTCTGCGGTCACTGTCAGCTGGGATCGAAGTACGTCTGCAGGGACGGCCCCGTGTTCAGCTACGCTGAACTGGAGAAGCTGCCGGACCACATTGTGAGGGGTGGGTGAGATGGCGAAGCTCAGGTGTGGATTCTTCAAGTTCACGGGTTGCGCGGGCTGCCAGATGGAGATCCTACGCCTTGAGGAGGAGTTCCCCCGACTCCTGGAGCTGATCGATATCGCCTACTGGCCGATGGTCACGACGAGGGGCTGGGAAGGAGATCTCGATGTGGCATTCGTAGAAGGATCGGTCTCGACACCTCGGGAGCTGAGGGAGATCAAGGAGATCCGGGAGCGCTCCAAGGTTGTGGTCGCCCTCGGCGAATGCGCCCTCACGGGCTGCATTCCCTCCATAAGGAACTTCATGCTTCAGCGGGAGGCGGAGAAGAGGGTTTATGATCATCCTCTATGGATAGAGTCCATAGCCGTGAGGGGGTTAGATGTATACATCGAGGTCGATATCCATCTGCCGGGCTGCCCACCGCACCGGAACACTATTTTGGAGGTCATTAAGGGTGCCGCTCTAGGGCGGGATCCCTACCTGCGGCGTCACTCTGTCTGTATCGAATGCAAGCTGAAGGATAATGGCTGCCTCCTCACGGATGAGGGGCGCCCTTGTATGGGGCCCCTGATCAACGCCGGCTGCGGCGCTATCTGCCCCAGCCTCAACCGAGTGTGCGAGGGATGCTACGGACCCATGAGCGCCACGAATGCTTCCTCTCACGCCCAGATACTGAAGGAGATCGGCCTCTCAGAGGCGGACATAAGAAGGAAGTTCAGGAAGTACGCGGGATGGACCCCTGATTTCAGGAGGGAGGCCGAGTAGGATGGCGCGCAGCATCAAGGTGGACTATATCTCCCGGGTTGAAGGTGAGGGAGGTATTGACCTCTGGGTTTCCCAGGACGGCGAGCTGCGTGATGTTAAGGTTCGTATCTTCGAGCCCCCCCGCTTCTTCGAGGCCTTCATGGTGGGGCGGAGGTACGACGAGCTCATGGAGCTGGCGGCCAGGATCTGCGGCATATGCCCCGTCTCCCATGAGATCAGCGCCCTTCGCGCCGTGGAGGACGCCCTGGGCCTAGAGGTGAGCAAGGCGACCCGGAGGCTTCGGAAGCTCCTGGCCATGAGCGCCATAATAAGCAGCCACATCCTGAGCATCTACTTTCTAACGTTACCCGACTACTTCGGCTGCCGGGACCTCATGGAAGTGGCCAAGGAACACGGAGAGCTACTGAGGCGGGGCCTGAAGTTGAAAAAGCTGGGGAACGACCTCACCCAGCTCATCGGCGGAAAATCCGTCCATCCAGTGACAGCGGTCCTCGGGAGGTTCACGAACACCATCACTAAGGAGGACGCTGACGCCATGAGACGGAGGTTCATCGAGGCAAAAAGCGACGCCTTGGAGACGGTCGCCCTCTTCGGCGAGCTAGAGATCCCCGACTTCGTCAGGAGATGCGAGCATGTCGCTCTCAGCCGGCCCGATAGGTATGCCATCAACGAGGGGGAGCTGATCTCCACAGAAGGGATCCGCGCCCCTCAGAGGGATTACCGGCGGTATATAGAGGAGGAACAGGTGCCCCATTCGACAGCGAAGCACTCCACCGTGAAGGGACGCTCCTCATTCCTCGTCGGACCCCTTGCGAGGGTCAACCTCAACTTCGACAAGCTCTCTAGGGACGCGAGGGATTCCGCCAAAATCGCCGGCTTCAAATCTCCAAGCTTCAACCCCTTTCATTCGCCTCTCGCCCGGGCTATAGAGGTGGTCCACTGCATAGACGAATGTATCGAGATACTGGAGACGATGCCCTATAGTGAAGAGGAGACATCGGTGGAAGTGAGAGCGAGTGACGGCTTCGCCATTACCGAGGCCCCGAGAGGCATCAACTATCATCACTATACGCTGAACCGGAAGGGGATCGTCACAAGGGCCGATATCGTGCCACCGACCTGCCAGAACTACAGGAACATGGAGATGGACCTGTGGGAGCTCGTCCCGTCGATACTGGACCTGTCGGATGAGGAGATCGCCCATAGATGTGAAATGCTCATCAGGGCATATGACCCATGCATCTCTTGCTCTGTCCACGCCGTCAACATCCACAAGGTGAAATAGCCGAGAAGGGGTAGCTCTCTATTTTCGTGTGTTGGGATGCAGGATGGGGCCTATCTGATACGCTCTAGGCTGACGGCGCACACCTTCAACTCGGGTATCTTCGCCTGCGGGTCCAGAGCCGGGTTCGTTAGTATGTTCGCCGCCGCCTCGGCGAAGTGGAAGGGTATGAAGACGACCCCCTCCCGGATCCTGTCCGTGACCCACGCCCTGAGGGTGATCTCCCCCCGCCTGCTCCTCACCCAGACCAGATCTCCATCCGCGACTCCTAGCGCCTCCGCGTCCGCCGGGTTGACCTCGACGTAAGCCTCGTCGAGCTGATCCGTCAGGGTTCCCGACCTCCTCGTCATGGTCCCCGTGTGCCAGTGGAAGAGAACCCTCCCCGTGGTGAGGACGAGGGGATACTCCTCGTCCGGCTCCTCGGCTGGAGGCCGGTACTCGATGGGTATGAACCGGCCCTTCCCTCGGGCGAACCGGTCCCGGTGCAGTATCTTCGTCCCCGGATGCTCTAGGTTCGGGCAGGGCCACTGGAGGCCGCCTTTCTCCAGCCTGCGGTAGCTGATGCCGCCGTAGAGGGGGACGAGCCCCGCGATCTCGTCCATGATCTCCTCCGGCGACCCGTAGCCCATGGGGTGTCCCATCCTCTCCGCGAGCTGGGTGATGATGGCCCAGTCGGGGCGGCTCTCGCCCACCGGATCGATGGCCTTCCGCACCCGCTGCACCCTCCGGTCCGTGGCGGTGAAGGTGCCGTCCTTCTCGGCGAAGCTCGCCGCGGGGAGGACGACGTCCGCCAGCTCGGCGGTCTCCGAGAGGAAGAGCTCGGAGACGGCGAGGAAGTCGAGCTTCCCAAGCTGCACCCGGACATGGTTGAGGTCGGGGTCCGAGAGGAGGGGGTTCTCCCCCATGATGTACATCGCCCTGATGTCGGTGCCGCACGCGTCTATCATCTCGACGATGGTCAGCCCGGGCTCGGCGGGGCACTCCGCGCCCCAGGCCTCGCCGAAGCGCCTCCGCGCCTCCTCGTCCTCGATCCGCCTGTAGCCGGGGAGGAAGTCGGGGAGGGCGCCCATGTCGCAGGCCCCCTGGACGTTGTTCTGGCCCCGCAGGGGGTTGACGCCGGTCCCCGGCCGCCCCACGTTTCCCGTCAGCATGGCGAGGTTGGCCACCGAGACCACGTTATCGACGCCCGTCGTGTGCTGCGTGATCCCCATGGAGAAGAAGATCGACGCCCTCTCGGCCCCGGCGTAGAGTTTCGCCGCCTCTCTGATCTTCTCCGCCGGGGCCGAGAGGGCGTCGATCTTCTTCTCCATGGGGATCACGCAGCACACGACGGGCGTCGATAACGTGGTCTCGGTGGCCAACCTCGCCATGCTGACGGGAAACGTGGGGCGG
>QMXQ01000007.1 GCA_003662205.1 Candidatus Bathyarchaeota archaeon | reverse complement strand
TGGCTGGCCAAGGCAGTTGTGGATCGCCCGCTGAGCCCTCGCCGGGTCGGTCTTCCTCAGCTTCCACGGCTCGTTTGCCTGGAGGTACCTGTTGCCGAAGGCGGCGAGGGCGACGACGGCGTCGGCGATCTTCTTGAACTCGTACTCGTCGAGGCCGTCCCTTATGGCCTGGAGCGCCGCTTCGACCTCGGCCCTGACCTCGGGTTCCACCTCGCCGTCCGGCACGGAGCCGTAGTTCCTGTGGGCGAAGAGGAGGGCCCTGTAGAGGAAGTTGCCGAGGTGCCGACGAGCTCCTTGTTCACCTTCTCGCCGTAGGTGGCCCAGCTGAAGTCGAGGTCCCGGGTGTGGCCGGTGTAGGAGGCGACGTAGTAGCGGAGAGCGTCGGGGTCGAGGCCGTTGTCCAGGTAGTCCTCCTCCACCCAGATGACATAGCCCCGGCTCTTGGAGAATATCTTGCCCTCAACCCGGACCATGCCGGAAGCGACGACGGCGTAGGGGACGTCGTAGCCGGCGCCCTTCAGCATCGCTGGCCAGAAGAGGCAGTGGTGATAGACGATATCGCCGCCGATGAAGTGGATGAGATATCCGGGCCCCTTCCAGAAGTACTCCCAGTCGCCGCCGGTCCGCTGGGCCCACTCCTCGGTGGAGCTGATGTAGCCGATGGGGGCGTCCACCCAGACGTAGAGGACGAGCCCCTCCTCGCCGGGGAACTTGACCCCCCAGTCGAGGTTCCGGGTGATGTTCCAGTCCTGCAGCCCCTTCTCCACCCACTGGAGGGCGTAGTTCCGGGCGATGTCCGTCCCGTCCATCTGCTTCAGGTAGCCGCGGAGGAAGTCCTCGAAGGCCGTCAGCCTGAGGAAGTAGTGGCGAGTCTCCCTCATCTCGGGCTTGGTGCCGCAGATGCTGCACCGGGGGTCGATGAGCTCCCCGGGCTCCAGGTAGCGGCCGCACCCCTGGTCGCACTCGTCCCCCCGGGCCTGGGCGCCGCAGTAGGGACAGGTCCCCCTCAGGTACCTGTCGGGGAGGAAGCGCTTGCAGGTGGGACAGTAGGGGAGCCTCAGCGTCTTGGCGTAGACGTAGCCGTTCTCCATCAGCGCCCGGACGATCTGCTGGGTGCGGCGGTGGTTGAGGGGGTCGTCGGTGCTCCCGTAGTTGTCGAAGATGATGCCGAGGCGGGGGAAGATGTCAAGGAAGTGCTTATGATAGCGGGCGACGATCTCCCCGGGGGTGACACCCTCCTCCTCCGCCTTCACGGTGATGGGGGTCCCGTGGGTGTCGGAGCCGCAGACGAAGACGACCTCCTGCCCCAGCTTGCGGAGGAGCCTGACGAAGATGTCCGCGGGCACGTACGTCCGCAGGTGGGCGATGTGGCACGGGCCGTTCACGTAGGGCAGGCCGCACGTCACGAGGACAGGCTTATCCTTCGGGAACTTGTGTCCCTTCAAATCCTTCCCTGCTGTGAGTTCAGAACACCTCTGTGCTAACATAGGGTCTCGCCGAGGCTACTTAAACCTTTCAGCCCCATCCACCAGCCGCCGATACTCCTCGATGAAGACTTCCCGCAGCCGGCTTCGCCGGTTCTCGGGGAGGAAGGAGGAGTCGACGGCGTTGAGGCTCAGCCTGAAGAGCTCGGGGACGGTGAAGCCCAGCTCCCTGTGGAGCTGCAGGTACTCGTTGTCCATGTCGGTGCCGAACATGGAGGGGTCGTCGCTGTTCACCGTCACCCTGAGGCCCCGGTCGAAGAACTCCCTGACGGGGTGATCCCGGAGCGACGAGACGACCGCGGTCTTCACGTTGCTGACGGGGCAGGCCTCGACGGTTATGCCCCGCTCCCGCAGGTGGTCCATCAGCCGGGGGTCGTCCCTCGCGGCGACGCCGTGGCCGATGCGCTCGACGCCCAGATACCTCACCGCGTCCCAGATGCTCTCGGGACCGGCAGCCTCCCCCGCGTGGGCGACGAGGTGGAGGCCCATCTCCCGGGCCCGGCGGTAGACGGGGGCGTAGGGCTTCGGGGGGAAGCCCCCCTCGCTGCCGCCGATGTCGACGGCGACGATGTTGTCGCTCTTCGCCTCGATCCAGTCGAGGACCTCCATGCCGGCGTCGGGGCCGTAGTTCCGGACGAGGTCGATTCTGAGGTTGCACTCGATGCCGAAGTCGCGGCGGGCGCGGCTGACGCCCCTGTTGATGGCGTCGAGCATCCGGCCGTAGTCGAGGCCCTTGCGGACGTGGTCGGGGGCGGAGAAGCTCGCCTCGACGTAGCGGACGTTACAGCGGGCGTCGTCCTCCAGCATCTCGTAGGTGATGCGCTCGAACTGGGTTTCGTCGGTGATGCAGTCGACCACGGTGCTGTAGATGGAGATGAAATGGAGAAAGTCGCGGTAACGGAAGAAGCGGCGGACGTCCTCCAGGGTTCTGTAGGGCGCCTCCAGATCGCCCTGCTCCACCAGCCAGAGCAGCGTCTCAGGCCGAGTCGAGCCGACGATGTGGATGTGCTGCTCTGCCTTCGGCAGCGCCCTGATCAACTCTTCCGTGTCCATTGAGCACAGATACCGCCACGGGGTATAAAAGCTCAGGGCTCCCCGACGCCGCCGTAGGTCTCGCGGGTGAAGAGGGCGTAGACGACGGTCATCAGCACGCCCCCGAGGATGAGCATTGCGTTCGACGTGAGGTAGCTGCCCGACGAGTCCACGAGAAAGCCATAAACGGGGGCGACGAGGGAGAACGCCAGGTTACCGATGCCGTTCAACAGCCCCAAGCCCATCCCCGCCATATCGGGGGGCAGGGTTTCGGGGACCATGGAGAAGGAGAGCACCCACAGAGACACGGAGAAGCCTATGCAGGCCGCGACCGCGGCGAACAGCGGCAGGGGCATCCATCCAGGCAGAGCGAGGAACCCCGCCAGCAGGCAGGTATAGGCCAAGGAGAAGGCGACAAGGGGGAGCTTCCGCCTTTTCAAGTGATCGGAGATGAGGCCTATCAAAATGCAGCCGGGGATGCCCATGATCGTGGCTACGCTGGACACCAACCCGGCGTCGATATACGAGAACCCGCGGGTATCGACGAGGAACTGAGGGAGCCAGGACATGAAGACCCAACTGAAGCTGCTGAAGACGAAGCCGAGGAGATAGGGATACATCCTCCTTTCCCCGATGACCCGCACGAATGAGCGGCCGATCGACGGGCTCCTACGCGGGACATCCAGCTCCTCGGAGTGAGGGCGATCCCTGAGGATGAAAAGGTTGGCCGCGAAGCTGGCCACCAGCAGGAGGCTGCAAAGGAGGTAGAGCCCCCTCCAACCCCAGGCTAGCCTCATGGCCAGGGGGAAACCTATGTAGGCGAAAAAGTTGCCCAGACCGCTTGTGGCGCTAAGGACGCCGATGGCGCTGGCCCGGCGCCCTGAGGAGAACCAAGTGGAGACGATTTTGACGGCGTTGATATAGAAGACGCTGGTGCCGAGGCCTATGAGCAGCTGGGCCACCAGCAGTATCTCAAGACGGTGGCCGAGGTAGAAGATGAAGACACCGACGATGGTGAAAACGGTGAAGCCCAGGATGGTCCGCCGAGGGCCCAGGGCGTCAGATAGGACCCCGCTAGGCACCTGCATCAGAGCGTAGAGGAAGAAGTAGGAGGAGACGAGAAGCCCTCCTAGTCCATGGGTGAGGCCGAGTTCCTCGATGAGTATGGGCATCAGGGCCGAGGGCGCCGTTCTGATGAAGTTCTCGACAAAGTAGCTGACGCTCGTGGATGCCAGTATGGCGAAACCCTGCTTACGCTCATCTGGCGGCATCTCGTAGTCCACTGATACACCTTGAGCAACTATTAAGGATTTTCGCCACGTCGAGGGCGGAAAAGGTTTATCCAAACCTCAGAGGAGATAGAGCGCGATATGACAGAGGAACGCCGGGCCGAGATCGCCGTCATCGGCGGCACGGGCGTCTACGACCCCGAGATCATCGAGGACGCGAGGGAGGTGAAGGTCTACACGCCGTATGGGGCGCCGTCGGACCTCATCACCCTCGGCACCTACGGGGGGCGCCGGGTCGCCTTCATCCCCCGCCACGGCAGGGGGCATCAGATCCCGCCTCACAGGATCAACAGCAGGGCCAACATCTGGGCCCTGAAGGAGCTGGGCGTCCAGCGGATCGTGGCTTCGTCGGCGGTGGGCAGCCTCCGGGAGGACTACGCGCCGGGAGACTTCGTCATCACCGACCAGTTCATCGACCGCACCCGGAAGCGCGCCGACACCTTCTACGAGGGGGGGAAGCTCTGCCACATATCGGCGGCGGACCCCATCTGCCCCCAGCTCCACGACTTCTTCGCCGACTTCGCCCGCCGCCTCGGCCTCAGGGTCCACCCTACGGGGACCTACGTCTGCATCGAGGGACCCCGGTTCTCCACCCGGGCCGAGTCCCGCCTGTTCCGCATGTGGGGCGCCGACATCATAGGGATGACTCTCTACCCCGAGTGCGTCCTCGCCCGGGAGGCCGAGATCTGCTACGTCTCGGTGGCTATGGTCACCGACTACGACGTCTGGGCGGAGAGGCCGGTCTCCACGCAGGAGATCATCGAGACGATGACCCGGAACGCCGCCAACTTCAAGAAGCTCATCATGGAGGCGATCCCCGAGATCCCCCGGGAGAGGACCTGCCGCTGCGGCGAAGCCTTGAGGGACGCCACCCTTTAGAGCGCCGGTCCAGCTCCGCGAGGACCTCGGAGAGCCTCTCCTCGTCGATGTCGATCTTGTAGTCCTCCTTGAGCCGCCTCCGCAGCTCCTCGATGTCGGCGCACTCGCCGGCCACCTTGGGGACGATGTTGCAGAGGTCCTCGGTGAAGTTCCAGGGGAAGATGACCCACCGCCAGGTGATCTCGTCGCCGTAGTAGTCGGGGACGAACTTGGAGCCCTCTATGTGGCGGAGGGTCGCCGTCCGGATCTCGGCGGGGTTCAGCTTCTCCACGTACTCCGTCGCCAGCCGCATGCTCTCGCCGGTGTCGGTGATGTCGTCCACCACCAGCACCCGGCGCCCCGAGAGGTCGATGCGGAACGGGTACTTGAGCCGGGCCCTCCCGTCGGGCGTCGCCGTCACCCCCCAGTGCTCCACCTTGAGGCTGACCAGGTCCTTGACGCCGAGGAGGTCGCAGAGCACCCGCGCCAGCACCCAGCCGCCCCGGGCGAGGCCGACGACGAAGTCGGGCCTGTAGCCGGACGCCTTTATCTTCTCGGCCACCCTCTTGGCGAGGTTGTAGAACAGCTCCCAGTCCATCACCTCGCACTCGAACTTGTCGCCGGACACGGACAACCCTAAACCCTAATGGGATAAAACCGTTTTGCCGCCGGGAAACCTTTTTGAGGCGCCCGCGCGAGTAGGGGAGGAGGCCTTGGATTCGGAGGGGCTATATTGGAGTTAGGGTAAGCCTATGGTGATGGCGATGAAGCGGGACTACAGGGAGATGCTGGAGCGGGCCTACGCGGAGCTGCCGCAGCAGGTCGAGGCCTACGAGAGGTTCACCGTCCCCCGGCCGGACGTGAGGCAGGTCGGCAGGCGTAGGACCGTCATCATGAACTTCAAGGAGATCGCCGACGAGCTCAGGCGCGACCCGGAGCACCTGCTCAAATTCCTCTCGGGGGAGATGGCGACCCTCGCCACCTTCGACGGGACCCGCGCCGTCTTCCAGGGGAGGTTCGGCTACGACACCATCCGCAACCTGCTGGAGATATACACGGAGAAGTACGTCGTCTGCCCCGTCTGCAAGAGGCCCGACACCCGCATCGTGCGCGAGAAGCGGCTCTGGTTCCTCCAGTGCGAGGCGTGCGGCGCCAGGTCCTCCATAGGCACGAGCTGACGAGGGATGCCTGAGGTCTACGTCAAAACGATGCGCCACGGGAGGGATGTACTGGTGGCCATCTGCGACGTGGAGCTGCTGGGGAAGACCCTGGAGGGCGGCCGCGTCCCCTTCAAGGTCAACGAGACCTTCTACAAGGGCGTCCCCGCGGACCTCGACGAGGCCCTGGAGGCGATGCGGCGGGCCACCATCTGCAACCTCGTCGGGAAGAAGATCGTCGAGGCGGCGATAGAGAACCGGATGGTCCACAAGTCCGCGGTCATCTACTTCGGGGATATCCCCCACGCCCAGATCGTTGTTCTGTGATCCGGTCCCCGGGGTAACCTCCTTATACCCCCTCAGGGCTTTATCTCTCGGTGACGTTCGTGGAGGATTACAAGATCAAGGACGTCGGGCTGGCGGATCAGGGCGAGCTCCTCATAGAGTGGGCCGAGGCGCACATGCCCGTCCTGGGGCAGATCCGCCGCAGATTCGAGGAGGAGCGGCCCCTAGAGGGGGTGCGTCTCGGCGCGTGCCTCCACGCGACCAAGGAGACGGCCGTCCTCGTCAGGACCTTGGAGGCGGGGGGCGCCCGGGTCGTCCTCTGCGGCTCCAACCCCCTCTCGACGCAGGATGAGGTGGTCGCGGCCCTCGCGCGGGCGGGGACCCCGGTCTACGCGTGGAGGGGGCAGACGACGGAGGAGTACTACTGGTGCGTCAACAGGGTCATCGACCACAAGCCCATGATCACCATGGACGACGGCGCCGACCTCGTGAGCACCATCCACTCGAAGAGGACGGAGGCCCTGGAGGGGGTGAAGGGGGGCTCCGAGGAGACGACGACGGGCGTCATCAGGCTGAGGGCGATGGAGGCCGACGGGGCGCTCCGGTACCCGATCATCGCTGTCAACGACACCTACACGAAGTACCTGTTCGACA
Source organism: Candidatus Bathyarchaeota archaeon (assembly GCA_003662205.1). Lineage (GTDB taxonomy): Archaea > Thermoproteota > Bathyarchaeia > TCS64 > TCS64 > B46-G15. The sequence continues at coordinate 14,050 of QMXQ01000007.1, read as the reverse complement.
ACCGGTACGGGACGGGGCAGAGCACCATTGACGGCATCCTCAGGGCGACCTCCGTCCTGCTGGCGGGGAAGACCTTCGTCGTCTGCGGGTACGGCTGGTGCGCCCGCGGCATCGCCATCAGGGCCCGGGGGATGGGATCCAACGTCGTCGTCACCGAGGTCAACCCCCTCAGGGCGCTGGAGGCGGTGATGGACGGCTTCCGCGTCATGCCGCTGAAGGAGGCGGCACCCCTGGGCGACATCTTCGTCACCTCCACCGGCGACGTCAACGTCATCGACAGGGAGCACATGGAGCTGATGAAGAGCGGCGCCATCCTCGCCAACGCGGGCCACTTCAACGTCGAGATCAACCTCAAAGCCCTGGAGGAGATGTCCACCGGGAAGCGGAGGATGAGGCCTAACCTCGAAGAGTACCGCCTCAAGGACGGCCGCCGCATCTACCTGCTGGCGGAGGGGCGTCTGGTCAACCTCGCCGCCGCCGAGGGCCACCCCAGCGAGGTGATGGACATGAGCTTCGCCAACCAGGCCCTCGTCGCCGAATGGCTGTGGAAGGGCGACAAGCTGGAGCCCAGGGTCCACGAAGTCCCGGAGGAGATCGACGCGACGGTGGCCCGGCTGAAGCTGAGGGGGATGGGCATCGAGATCGACGAGCTCACCGACGAGCAGAGGCGGTATCTCTCCTCATGGAAGGAGGGCACCACCTAGCGCCCATCCTGCGCGCCCCCAACCCCTCATAGGGGAGAGACAATCAGATAGCCTTCCGCCGCCTCCTAGCGAGCCGTCTCACGCCCTCCTCGGTGCCGAGGTACGCAAGGTCGGCGTACCCGAGGAACAGACCCGTCTCGATGACGCCGGGTATCGCCTTGAGCTGCGCCTCCAGCCTCGCGGGGTCGGCTATGGCGCCGAAGTCGGCGTCTATGATGAGGTTGCCGTTCTCGGTCACCACGGGGCCCAGCTTTCCGCTCCCGGAGCGGACCGCGGCCTCGGCCCCGAGCCCCTCGATCCTCTGTAGAACGGGGACCAGGGCGAAGGGGAGCACCTCCACGGGGAGGCGGCAGCCCTCGCCCAGGCGGGCGGCCAGCTTCGTCCCGTCGGCGATGATGATGTAGAGCTTCGAGGCCGCGGCGACCACCTTCTCCCGCAGCAGGGCGCCGCCGCCGCCCTTGATCGCGTTCAGCTCCCCGTCGATCTGGTCGGCGCCGTCTATGGCGAGGTCGAGAACCGGGTGCTCGTCGAGGGTGGTCAGGGGGACGCCGGCGCTGACGGCCTCGGCGGCCGCCTGGAGGCTGGTGGGGACGCCGAGGATGTCGTCCAGCTCGCCGCTGCGGATGCGGGCGCCGATGATGCGTATCGCGTGGGCGGCTGTGCTGCCGCTCCCGAGGCCGACCACGGCCCCGCTCTCCACGTGCTCCACGGCCCTCTCGGCGGCCCGACGCTTCGCCGCTTCCACCCAGCTCATGGGGCCTCAGACCTCGATCTCGAGCTTCTCCAGCTCCTCCAGCTCCTTGAGGACCTCCTTCCTGAGCTGCTCGAGCTTCTCCTCGACCTCCGACTTGCGGCGCCTCGGGGGAGGCTTCTCGACCTCTTCCTCGACCGCCTCCTCTTCGGCCTCCTTCTTCTCCGGCTTCTTCCTCCTGCGAGGGGGCTTGGCGGGGGCCTTCTTCGGCTCCTCCAGCTTCAGCTCCTTGAGGATGGCGTCGATCCTCGCCTGGGTCTCGTTCAGCGTCGCCTCGAACCGCTTCAGCACGTCGTCCCTGATGGACTCCAGCTCGTGGAGGGTGACGATGAGCTCAGCCCGCTTCAGGTCCTCGTTGAGCCGCTTCATCTCCGCCTCGTAGCCTCGAGAGAGGCGGAGGCGCTCCTCCCGCGTGATCTCCCCCTCGTCCTCCGCCTCGAAGAGCCGCTTCAGCACCATGCTGAGCAGCTCCCTCTGGAGGGTGAGGGTCCTGAGGTTGCTGCGGGCCCGCTCCACGTCGGACTGCCTGAGATGCCGCTCGACCCTGGGCAGCTGGAGCCGGCCCCTCTGCACGGCCACCGGTGCAGGCTGCGGGGGGGTCTCCTCCTCGACCGCCTCCTCGGGCTCCGGCTTCTTCGCCTCGCCTCCGCTTGCCCTGATGAACAGGTAGATCGCGACGGCGGCGACCGCCAAGGCGCCTATGCCCACCATCAGATCGGTTGAGGAGAGGGGAGCCATTCCCGTTTCACTTCTCAATTAAATGCCGACGCTATATAAGCCTGAGCCCATATTGACCCTTCCGTCGGCTGAGCCTCAAACGGAAGCTATATAAGCGGAGCCGGGGGATCACCCGAGGAGAGGGGAGCTGGGCTGTGGCCCGGCTGAGAGGACGGTAAACGTCGACCCTTTGAACCTGATCCGGGTAATACCGGCGGAGGGAAGGAACGACGAGGATCTTTATTCCTAGGCGATGCCGCCCTGGGGCAGCCTACCCCACCCGGCTCCTTCTCAGGATGCGGAAAAGATGGAGACTATGTTGAGAACCAGAAGCGGGAAGATCGCCCTGTTCTCCGTCATGGTGGCCGCGACGACCGTCGCGAACCTCATCATGGTGCCGATGCCCCAGCCGCTGGCCGAGTACGACCTCTCGCCCGTGCTCATCTACGCCCTCGGCGTCCTCGTCAACCCGGCCCTCGCGGGCCTCATCGTCGCGGTGGCTCAGGGGCTGGGCACGGGGTACAAGATGGTGACCTACGGTTTTCCACCGGTCTTCGTGCTCGGCGCCATGCTCGTCCGCGGCGTCGAGGCCTCCCTCATCAGCCTACTGGTGAGGGTCCGGAAGCCGACCGGCAGCAGAGCCGTCTCGCCCTGGGAGATCACCGCGATGGCGGTGGGCGTCATCTGGGAGACCGTGGGCTTCTTCGTCGCGGACTGGATTCTATTCGGGCTGGGTATGGCCATGACGGTGCTCCTCACCATCGTGGACGCGATCTTTATCCCTCCGGCCGTCGCGATCGTCGCGGCTGTGAGGAGAAGCCTCGGCGTGGAGAGGCTGATGTAATGGAGGAGATCGAAAACAGGAGCGACACCCTCGGCCTCGGAAAGGTGAGCCGGGAGGTGCTCAGGCGGTCAGTCCTCCCCTTCCTACCCCTCGGGGAGCCGCCGTCCCTAGACGGCGGGGCGGTCCAGCTCATGGGCAGGACCATCGTCGCCCACAGCCCCTCCATCGGCGTCCCCCTCGAAGCCCTCGGCTTCTTCGCCTTCCACTACGCCGCCTCCAACGTCGCCTCCCTCTTCGCCCGGCCCCGACACCTCGTGACGGGCATCTACCTCCCCCCGGGGACGAGGGAGGAGGAACTCCGCACCATCGCCCGAGGGCTGGGAGACGAGGCGAGAAAATACGGCGTCACGGTCGCCGCAGGGCAGACCGCCACCTACCAAGGCATCGAGACTCCCCTCGTCACCGCCACCTGCCTCGGCGAGCCAGTCAAACAGCCCGGGAAGCCCAGGGAGGACGACCGCGTGGTCGTCGTCGGCGCCGTCGGCGGCGAGGCCCTCTGGCTGAAGGCCCTCTCGGAGGGGTGCGCGGACGATCGGTGGAGGAGGTTCACCCCGCTCCCCGCGGCGCTCCGCCTGCAGGAGGTTGAGGGGGTCAAGCTGATGCACGACGTCTCCGAGGGCGGCGTGAAGGGGGCCCTCCACGAGGTGGCGGAGGCGTTGAACCTGCGCATCGACGCCAGCTCCCATCTCATGCCCTACGCCGACGGCGTGGAGAGCCTCGGCGTGGATGTCCTGAGGGCGCCGACCTACGGCGTCCTGATCGCGGTCGTCGACCCCGCAGCGGTGGAGGACGTATCGAGAGCGTGCGAGGAGATGGGATACCCCTGCTCGACCGTCGGGAGGGTAAAGGAGGGAGAGGGGCTGTATGTTGACGGCGTCGAGGTGGAGAAGGTGGAGCGGACGGCGCTGGACGAGCTTTACGGCACCTTCGCGCCTCGGGACGAGATCATCGACGCACTGAGAAGGGCGTTCGCGGCGCTAGAGGATTATGAGGAGATCTCGTCCCTCGTACCGCAGGTCGGCACCAATATGGTGTACGCGAGGCTGCACGCCGCCTCCGTCGAGGAGGTGGCCGGCCTGAGCGGGAGGGTCATCGTCAGCCTGGGCCGTCCAAGGGTGTGCGGCGAGGTCGCCTACGGCGGCTCCAGGCACATGGCGTCCGTGGTGCTGGAGGCGATGAGGCTGAACCCTGCGGCGCGCGCGGCGGCGAACATCCGCGGCGGCGACGACATCATCGAGGCCCTCAGGGATATGGGCCTCAGCGTCAGCGTGCTCCCCCCGACGGCCTCCGGTGATGGCTGCCCCGTCGTGAGCCACATACGGAAGACAGCCGAACTCCACGACGCCTACGCCCATCCCGGCGCCTTCGGCATAGAGCCCACGACAACCCTCGTCGGCGAGACGCCGGATCATCTCCTGAGAACCCTCGTCGAGCTGGCCCGCCGTGTCTGAATCCATCAAGGCCTTCGACAGAGCTGCGGCCTCCTACGAGGACTGGTACAGGCAGCCCATGGGCGCCTACGTCCTCTCGTCGGAACTCCGGGGGCTTGAGGCGCTGCTCCCGTCCTCGGGGCTGGGGGCCGAGATGGGAGCCGGGACAGGCATCTTCGCCGAGCATCTCGCCTCAGAGGGGAGGCCCGTGGTCTGCATCGACCCCTCCCCGGGGATGCTTGAGCAAACCGCGAGGAAGGGCCTCCAATCGATCCTGGCGACCGCCGAGGGCTGCCCGCTCAGATCGGGATGCCTTGACTTCGCGTACATGGTCACGGTGCTGGAGTTTCTACCTGACCCCATCGCGGCCCTGCGCTCCATCGGGGCGGCCCTCAAGGAGGATGCGCCGCTGGTGACGTTGACGATCAACAGGCAGAGCGCCTGGGGAAGGCTGTATGCTAAGTTAGCGGAGGGGGGAGACCCCATCTTCAGCCACGCGAGGCTCTACACCGCCGAGGAGGTCCACGCCTACCTGAGGAACGCGGGGTATGAGACGCTGGAGACCTTGGGCACGCTGACAGCCGCCCCCGGAGAGGTCGAGTCGGAGACGAAGCTGGTCCCGGCTGGCCCGGATGCGGGCGTCATTCTGGTGAAGGCGAGGAAAAAGGTTTAGAGGAGCTGGATGCCCTCCTTCTTCGTTATCTTGAAGGGAAGCCACTCCAGGGGATGCTCAACCCCCTCCATCTTCACGATCCGCATCTCCCTCTGGCAGGTCTCCTCGTTGAAGCGGAAGAAGATGAGATTGTTGGCGACGTTGATGTCGAGGTCTGTCGCCTCAACGATCTTCATGTCCCTCGCCGAGGCGGCGGTCATGATGTCGACGTTGGCGATATCGTCATAGTAGGACCAGTTCACCGTCCACGTCTCCACGGGGACCATGTATTCGACGTTCAGGGTCCCAAACATCCACTCATGGAAATCCCCCGCGGCGAACCGGGTGACACCGGCGTCCGAGATAATCCTGTCTATGCGCTTCATCTCCTCGAAGTCGGCTAGGCTGAAGTAGATGACCCTTGGATCCCTGGGGTAAGGGGCAAAGTGGGGGAAGGCCTGGATGGAGATGAACTTCCCCGCCTCCTCGTAGGGCTCGATGTCCCAGCCGAAGCTCTTGAAGTACCACCGGAGCCGGGGGAAGGGCTTGTCGAAGACGTCGTAGGAGACAGCCTCGCCGTTTTTCAGTCCCTCCCAGAGGAACTGCATAGCGAAGACGGACTTGCCGGTGCCCGGCGGCCCGTAGAGGATGGTGCGGCTGCCGGACTCGATGCCGCCCACCAGCTCGTCAAACTTCCTGATCCCAGTCTTTAACCTGACCATCTTGTCATCACCGAACCATCCGTGTCGCCTCGATATTTCTCTTTCGAGGCTAAACCTTATATGGGCGGAGGGGGTGAGTTCACGGGAAGGGGAGCTGGGCTGTGGCCCGGCTGAGAGGACGGTAAGCGTCGACCCTTTGAACCTGATCCGGGTAATACCGGCGGAGGGAGAAAGGTTGAAAGAGACGACATCCAACACGCGTATTCTGGCTGAGGTTTCGGTCACCGTTGCGCTTTCCCTCGTCCTGAACTACATAAAGGTCTTCCAGCTTCCGTACGGCGGCTCCGTCACCCTGGGGAGCATGGTCCCCGTCCTGCTCATCGCGTACAGGCGGGGGCTGAAGGTGGGCGTCTTCACGGGCGCCGTCTTCGGCCTGGCGCAGATGGTCCTCGACGGGTGGGTCTACAACCCGTTCGGCATGTTCCTGGACTACCCCCTCGCCTTCGGCGTCCTCGGGATCGCGGCGCTGTTCAAGAGGTACCCCTTACTCGGCGTGGTCGCGGCTCTGACCGCGAGGTTCCTCTCCCACTTCTTGTCCGGCGTCCTGTTCTTCTGGATGTACGCCCCCGAGGGGATGAGCCCCATCGTCTATTCCGCCATCTACAACGGGAGCTACATACTGCCCGAGATGGTGATCAGCGGCATCCTCATCTACCTGCTCGTGCAGCGGAAGCTGCTGAGCCTCAGCCTATAGAGCAGCAACCCCATCCCCTTTTTCTCCATGAACAGATCACGTAGGGGAACCGCTCGCCGAGAAGTCGGATCACTTAGTGTCGCCTGTGTCCCGTCGATATGGGTTAGAAGGGCCCCTGCTTGCAATACTGCGGGTGTGGAGCCCCGGGCGGGATTCGAACCCGCGGCCAACAACTTACGAGGCTGCCGCTCTTACCTCTGAGCTACCGGGGCGCTCCCCGCCAACTCCTATGAGGGGCGCACCCATTTTTAAGAAGTATGGTTCCCCGCGGCGGGAGCCGGCGTCCGCTCAGAAGACCATGCGCAGCAGCCCCAGAAGGGCGAAGGCGAAGAAGGCCAGCCCCGCCAGCAGCACCCTCCCCGAGACGAGAAAGACCAGCAGGGCGAACAGGGCGGCGGGGATGAAGAGGATCAGCAGCCCGACGAGGATGATCATGATGACGCCGACGATGAACAGGGTCAACAGGCCGATCAGCAGCCCCAGCCCGGGAAGATACACCGCCTCCACCCTCCGGGATCGGGGGGAAGAGGCCTAATTAAAAAATTGTGTGCCTCTACGTCTCGGAGGCGATGATCCCCGCCCTCTCCAGCTCCGCGATCCGCTCTTCCGTGTAGCCGAGGAGCCCCATCAGGATCTCCTTGTTGTGCTGCCCCAGCAGGGGGGCCGCCGAGACGATCTCCCCCGGGGTCTCCGAGAACTTGACGGGGAAGTTGGGCACCTTCACCCTCCCCGCCTTCGGGTGCTCCACCTCCACGAACATGCCGCGGGCGGCGAGGTGGGGGTCCCTGACGACCTCGTCGACGTGGTAGACGGGGGCGACGGGTATCTTCGCCTTCACGAAGAAGTCGACCGCCTCGTCCCGGGTCATCTCCGCGACCCGCTTCTCCACCATCTCCCTGTCGACCACATCGGTCTCCAGGGCCTTCTTCAGGTTGTCGATGGCCTTCGGCGAGTAGGCTGCCATCCTGATCCAGCCGCCGTCCTTCGTCTGCATCAGACCGCCGACGCCCCTGCCCAGGGAGTACTTCTTCCTCAGCTCCCACGGCTTCATCCCCGAGAGGGTGTACCCGGTTATCGCGGTGTTGTAGGCGACCATGCAGTCGAGCTGGGCCACGTCGATCATCTGCCCCACGCCGGTCCTGTCCCTGTACCTGATGGCCGCGATTATCGCCATGGCCGCCATCGTCCCCGGCCCGAGGTCGCCGTAGGCCTGCGCCATCTCTATCGGCGGCCCCTCGGGGTCGACCCTGTCGCCGGTCAGCCGGGTGTGGCCGCTCATCGCCTCGGCGATCATGGCGTACGCGCCCCTGGACGAGTAGGGTCCATACTGGCCGAAGCCTGAGAGGGCGGCGTAGATGATCCCCGGGTTCAGCTCCCTGAGCACGTCGTACCCCAGCCCGAGCCGCTCCATGGTGCCCGGCCTGAAGTTCTGCACCACCACGTCCGACCTCTTCACCAGCTCCTTGAAGATGGCGACGCCCTCCGGCGCCTTCAGGTTGAGGGTCAGGTTCTTCTTGTTGAGGTTGAGGTGGTGGAAGGTGTAGCTGACCCCGCCGAAGCGGGCGCCCTCGGCGATCCGGTCGATGGCCCCCCAGGGCGGCTCTATCCTTATGACTTCAGCGCCCATGTCGGCCAGCATCATGGTGCACCAGGGGCCGAACCAGACATGGGTCAGGTCCAGAACCCTGATGTCGTCGAGTATCTTTCCCATGCTCCACGCCTCGAAGCGGTATCTACATAGGGATGAGTCTGTCGTATAAGACATTTTTGCAGCCCGATTTGTAAACGTTTTATCCCCGAAGGCACCCCATGGTTGTGTGGTGGACAGGGCTTGGTCACCGTCGGCGAGATCGGGGAGCGGAGGCTCATCGACCTGATGATGCGGCAGCTGACGCCCATGCCGGACATGCCCCTGCCGTTCTGGGACGACGCCTCCGCCGTCAGCCTCGGAGGAGGGAGGACAGCCGTCCTGAAGACGGATATGCTCGTCTGGGAGACGGACGTGCCGGAGGGGATGACCCCCTTCCAGGCCGCGAGGAAGGCGGTGGTGATGAACTTCAGCGACCTCGGCTCCAAGGGCGTCCGCCCCCTGGCCTTCCTCGTCTCCCTCGGCCTCCCCCGGAGCTTCAGCGCCGAAGCCGTCGAGGAGATGGCCCGAGGCCTCGACGCCGGGGCCCGTGAGTACGGCGCCTACGTCGTCGGAGGGGACACGAACGAGGCGGGGGACGTGATCATCAGCGGCATGGCCTACGGCGTCGCCGACGAAGACAAGCTCATGAGGCGCGAGGGTGCGCAGCCCGGCGACGTCCTCGCGACGACCGGCGGCTTCGGGAGGACCGCCGCCGCCTTCAAGATCCTGCTTGAGGGGTACGCGGCGCCGCCGGGGCTCCGGGACGCTCTCGTCGAGTCGGTCTACATGCCGAGGGCGCGGGTCGAGGAGGGGGCCGCCCTAGCCGGGTCGGGCGCGGTCTCCGCCTCCATGGACTCCAGCGACGGCCTCGCCGTCAGCCTTCACGAGCTGTCCCGGAGCAGCGGCGTCGGCTTCAGGGTCGACAGGCTCCCGTCGTCGCCGGAGGCGGAGGAGTTCGCGGAGCTGCACGGCGTCGACCTCAGCGACCTCGTGCTCTACGGCGGGGAGGAGTACGAGCTCGTCTTCACCGTCAGGCCCGGCGAGGTGGAGGCGGCGCGCTCGGCCCTTAGGCGGGTGGGCTGCAGCCTCGTGGAGGTGGGGGAGGTAACGGCTGATCGGCGCATCGTCTACGTGGAGGACGGCGAGGAGAAGCCGATCAGGATGGCGGGATGGGAGCACTTCAAGGGATAAGACGTTGGTGTTCTACTCTTCTAAAATTCGCCGAGCCTCGCTGGTTATCTTCCTTAATCTGCGTTTAGGTATCTTGAGCCTCTGGAGGTCCCTAGTTAACAGTTGTTTCAGCGTTATGATGCCGCCGTCGGCGAGTAGGTCCCTTTCGTCGGGTGTCAGGCGTTTCAGGATCGTAACGGGGTAGAGGTCCCTCTCATTTATCAGGGAGCCAAGCCCATGGCCGGCCGGCGTGTTCCAGCCAAGGTGCTCCAAGCCTATGCATTCCGCGTATTTCGCCGCATGCCTTGTGAGCTTCGTGTTACAGACGATCAGGACCTTATCGAAGGAGATGCGGTTCAAGCCCTTTTCGAAGCCCTTTCTTATGTCGTCCCACTTCGCCTTCGCCGCCAGGGTCACGCCGAAGGGCGTGTAGACGTGGGGGTCCCTGTGGTGCTTCACTTCAAGGTACGTGGTCTCGCCGTCCTTTTCGGCGATGCCGTCGATCTCATGGGTCACGCAGAAACCCCTTATCACCCTGTTTCCAGAGACCCTGTAGCCGTGGGACCTGAGTAGTATGCGGACGTACTCCTCGAAATCTGGCGCGGGCCTCATCCTGCCGATCGCCTCTCTGAGGTCCTGCCTCAGGGCGATGGCGGGCTTGAACTCCTCCAAGCCCCTGAAGACCTTTTCGAGGATCTCTTTGGTGGTGACGCCGTCGTAGACCTCGGCCTCGATCCGTTGGACGACCTGCTCCGCCGCGTCCGTGGACGCGCCGAGGCGTAGGAGGGTGCGGATGATCTTCTCTCTATTGAAGGGCTCCTTACGTCCGTCCCATTTGACCACGTAGATCATACGGCTTCCCTTCAGTTCGGATTCGTGCCTCTACTGGAGGCGGGCTCCCCTCAGCAGTAGGGCGTTCACGACCACGATTATGGAGCTGGCGGACATTATCAGGGCGCCCCACTCGGGTCTGAGGGTTATCCCCCAGGGGAAGAGGACGCCCGCCGCGAGGGGGATGGCGGCGGCGTTGTACCCGGTCGCCCAGAGGAGGTTCTGCCTCATCTTCCCCATGGTCGCCCTGCTCAGCCTGACCAGCTTCGAGACGTCCGCGGGGTCGCTCTTGATGAGGACCACGTCGGCGGACTCGATGGCCACGTCGGTGCCGGCGCCGATGGCGATGCCCACATCCGCCTGGATGAGGGCGGGGGCGTCGTTGATCCCGTCGCCCACCATGGCGACCTGCCTCCCCTCCCCCTGGAGCTTCCTTATCTCGCCGGCTTTATCCTGGGGAAGGACCTCCGCGAGGTATCTATCCACTCCCGCTTTCGCGGCGATCACCTCGGCGGTCCTCTGATTGTCGCCCGTGATCATGACGACCTCCATCCCCATCCTGTGCAGGTCCTCTATGGCCTGGACGGCGCTCGGCTTGAGAACGTCGGCGAAGGCGATGACGCCCTTCACCTCCCCGTCCACCGCAACGTATGACAGCGTCTTCCCCTCGTCGTACAGCCTGTTCGCCTTCTCGATGAGGGCGGGGTCGTAGGTCTTCCCCTCCCTCTCCATGAGCCTGAAGGTGCCCGCCGTCACGAGCCGCCCGCCGACGTACCCCCTGACGCCGTGGCCGACTATCGCCTCGAACCGGGAGGGCTCGGAGAGGCTGAGGCCCTTCTCCTCCGCGACCCGGACCAACGCAGCCCCGATGGGGTGCTCCGACTGGCTCTCTAGGGAGGCCGCGAGCCCGAGAAGCTCATCCTCCTCGAAGCCGTCTGTGGTTACAACGTCGGTGACGGAGAAGGCGCCGGCGGTGAGGGTGCCCGTTTTGTCGAAGACGAAGGTGTCGACCTTCTCCCCTATCTCAAGGGCCTCCGCGTTCTTTACGAGTATCCCGTTCTTGGCCGCCAGGGTGGTTGCGATGGCTGAGACGGTGGGGATGGCCAGGCCGAGGGCATGGGGGCACGCTATCACCAGGACGGTGACGGCCAGGGTGAGGGCGAAGACCATGTCGGCGCCGACCACGTTGTTCCAGTAGAGGAAGGACCCGAGGCCGGCGGTGATGGCGACGAGGGTGAGGTAGTGGGCCGCCCTGTCCGCTAGCTTCTGCGTCCTCGGCTTCGACGCCTGCACCTCCTGCATGAGCTTGATGATCTGGGCTAGGGCGGTCTCCTCCCCCGTCTTATCAACCCTGATCTTGATGGCGCCCAGGCCGTTGATGGTCCCCCCTATGACCTCGTCCCCCTCCTTCTTGGCCACCGGCTTGGACTCCCCCGTGATCATGGACTCGTCCAGGGCGGATTGCCCCTCGACGATGACGCCGTCTATGGGGACCTTCCCCCCGGGTCGGACGAGGAGGACGTCCCCGACCTTCACCCTCGAAGTGGGGATCTCGACGACCTCGCCGTCCCTGACGAGGTTCGCCGTCGGCGGTATCAGCTTGACGAGCTCCCTGAGGGCGCCGGAGGCCCGCCGCGTCATCTTCATCTCCATCCAGTGGCCGAAGAGGAGGAAGACGACGAGGGTGCTGATCTCCCAGTAGAAGTCGATGACGCCCGTGAAGATGAAGGTCGCCGCTACGCTAAAGAGGTAGCCGGCGCCGACGGCCAGGCTCACGAGCACCATCATATCCAGCAGACCCCGCCGGATCGACCTGACCGCGCCCCTGTAGAAGGCCCAGCCCCCGTAGAACGTGATGATCGACGCCAGCAGGAAGAGGAGGAGGTTGTAGCCCGGGAACCGGGGCAGGCTGAAGTTGAACCACCGCTGGATCGTGGGAGACAGGAGGAGGACGGGGAAGGTGAAGACCAGAGAGACGATGAACCGCCTCCTGAAATCCGCCTCCATCATCGCGTGATGATCGTGCTCAGGGGGACGCCCCTCCATGGGCATCGCCCCTTCCGCAGGTTCACGGTGAACCAGATGAGGCAGTTCCCCGGAGCATCGGACCCTGCACGCCTCAAGGTGTTTGACGATGTCTTCCCGCGTGATCATGCCCGGATGGGCGGTCACCTTCAGGACGTTGGTCAGGGAATCGAACTCGACGTCCACAACGTGATCCAGCTTCCTGACCATATCCTCGATCTTGCATGCGCACTCGGGGCTGATGTAGTCCTCAACGTTGAGCAGAAAGGTCTCCATGGACAAAACCATCTACTCAAGGATAGCCGACCCGCGACTAAAAAACTGAACGACGATGAAACTAAACGTGGAACAAAAGGTTAGTGCGGTGGGGCCTAAAACGTGCTAACGCCGCCTGGGCACAGCTATCAGCAGGACCTCCTCGTCCAGGAGCTGAAACGTCGTTGCCTCCAGAGCCTCTATCCTCCTGGTGTTGATCTTGACCCACTCCCTCAGCTCCCGAAGCTGGGACTCGATACTCTTTTCCTCCCTTTCCCTGATCCAACTCAGGCCACCTCGACGTCGATTAACGGAAGAAGAGGAGGAGCAGCAGGAAGACGAGGATGGCGACATGAACGTAGCTGATCCAGCCCCGGCCCATCCCCACGCCGCAGCAGCCCCCGACGTGGACGCCGTGCCCTGAGTGGCCGTATCCCCTTCGACCGGCTCCGACATACCTCTCTGGGTTCTCCATGAATGTCCTCTGACAGCGCTCCGAACAGAAGTAGTATTCCTTCTCATCGTGTTCGGCAGCCCAGCCGGCCTTTTCGGGGTCGACCTCCATCCCGCAGACGGGGTCCCTAACCATTCTACTTGGCACCTCCAACGCCGTTCATCGAGGATGTGGGTGCATCATGCCTCATCCCCCGTTCCCGCTTGTAGGATTGAGCGCAGTGGATGCAGCAGAACGTCATCTTGACCCCGCCGATCACCTCCGTGTACCCGCCTTCGTATAGCTTGCAGCCGCAGTTGGCGCAGACGTCGAGGCTCGGCTCGATGGCCGTCGCGACCAGACGGGCGAAGCGCTTGAACAACCGGTTGCAGAGCTCCCTGCCCTCGTCCGTGAGCGCGTACACCTTCCTCTCCTTCTCTCCGACGGATGTGACGTGATGGGTGATCAGGCCCCGCTCCTCGAGCTTCTGGAGGAACGGGTAGACGATGCCTGGGCTGATGGTCCTTCCCACCCTCGCCTTGAATTTCCTCAGTATGCTGTAGCCGTGCGCCGGAGCCTCATACAGGATGGTCAGTATGTAGAACCTCGCGAAGTCCGAGATGAGGTCGTTCAGGTTCTCGTCGCCCACATGATGCACCCAGGGATATATCTTGTAGGGATATATTTATATTTAACTCAGGTGTGGATAAACTTGGACACTGAGGGGAGCGCCGTGAAGTCCGATGTTCGGAAGATCGTGATCCCGATAAGCGGAATGCACTGCGTCATGTGCGCCAGGTCCATCGAGAACGCGCTCATGCAGCGGGAGGGGGTCATCGATGCCAACGTCAACTTCGCAACCGAGAAGGCGGTCATAGAGTACGACCCGAGCAGGGTAGCCCTGGACGAGCTGGGCAAGGTCATTAGGGAGGTCGGATACGAGCCCGTCATCGCCCGCAAGGACGCCGAGAGACGGGAGGTGATAATGCAGATCGTCGGCATGACCTGCGCCTCCTGCGCAGCGACCGTCGAGAAGGCCCTGAGCTCGCTGGAGGGAGTGGAGTCCGCCGTCGTCAACATAGCCACCGAGAAGGCCCGCGTGAAATACGACCCCAGCGTCGTCTCCATCCTCGACCTGAGGCAGGCGGTCAAGGACGTCGGATACGACGTCGAGACGGAGGAGGAGGTGGAC